>JAVXVR010000191.1:0-2605 GCA_032230165.1 Acidobacteriota bacterium
GCGTCGGCGGTCGCGGTCGAGATCGATGCCGCGTCGATCACGGAAGTCGTCGGCACGCTGGCGGGCGAGGACACGATCTTCGTCGCCGTCGAAGATGTGAAGGCGCAGCGCGCGGCGATGAAGAAGATTTGGGCGTTGTTTCAATAATAAGTCTGGAGTCTCAAGTCTGGAGTCTGGAGCCGGAAGACGCAGAGGAGTTGACTCCAGCTCCAGACTTGAGACTCCAGACTTGAAAGGCGAGAAGTGACGGAGAAGAAGATCGAAAAAGTTGTACTGGCGTATTCGGGCGGGCTCGACACGTCGGTCATGCTGCGCTGGATCAAGGAGCACTACGGCTGCGAGGTCGTCTGCTACTGCGCCGACGTGGGGCAGGGCGAAGAACTCACGGGGCTCGACGAGAAGGCGCGTCGGACGGGCGCGTCGAAGCTCTACGTCGAGGACTTGCGCGAAGAGTTCGTGCGCGAATACGTCTGGTCGGCGGTCAAGGCGAACGCGGTTTACGAGGGCGTCTATCTGCTCGGCACATCCCTGGCGCGACCCGTCATCGCCAAGCGGCAGATCGAGATCGCGCGACGTGAAGGCGCGGATGCCGTGGCGCACGGGGCGACGGGCAAGGGTAACGATCAAGTCCGCTTTGAATTGACCTACTACGCGCTTGAGCCAGACATCAAGGTCGTCGCGCCGTGGAGAGAGTGGGAGTTCCGTGGGCGGAGCGATCTGATCGCTTACGCGCGCGAGCACGACATCCCTGTGACGGCGACCGCGGAGAAGCCATACTCGACCGACCGCAATCTGATGCACGTCTCCTACGAGGGCGGCATCCTCGAAGACCCGTGGGCGGAGCCGCCCGCGGATATTTTTCAGTTGACGCGCTCGCCCGAAGACGCGCGCGCTGAAGCCGAGTACGTGACGGTCGGCTTCGAGCAGGGCGAGCCGGTGAGCGTGAACGGCGAAAAATTGAATCCGGTCGCGCTGCTCACGGAGTTGAATCGTCTGGGCGGCGAGCACGGCATCGGGCGCGTTGATCTGGTCGAGAACCGTTTCGTCGGGATGAAGTCGCGCGGCGTGTACGAGACGCCGGGCGTGACGATCTTGCAAGCCGCGCACCGCGCGGTCGAATCAATCACGTTGGATCGCGAGGTCGTGCGCCTGCGTGACGCGCTCTCGTTAAAATTCGCCGAGAGCATCTACTACGGCTTCTGGTTCGCGCCGGAGTCGGAGTTAATGCGGCACACGATTGACGAGACGCAAAAGTCGGTGACGGGCGAGGCGCGTCTGAAACTCTACCGGGGAAGTTGCATGGTCGTCGGCAGGCGCGCGCCGCGCTCGCTCTATAACGAGCGGCTGGCGACGTTCGAGGCGGACACCGTGTACAACCAGCGCGACGCCGAAGGCTTCATCAAGCTCAACGCCCTGCGCCTGCGCTCTCGCGCGCAACTCGATCGCCAAACGTGACGTTCGAGCCGTTGAAGATTGATAGAGTGAGGGGAAGAGATGAAGAACATCGCTGACATCAACGCGGGCGCGCCCGTGGTCATCGTCGAGGCGGACAAGATCGGCTCGGTCACGTCGAATTTGAAGCTGACGCGCACGCTGGCGGTCATCGGCGCGTGCGACGAGCCGCGCGCGGGCGATGTCGTGGCGGTGCGCGCGCTCACGGATAGCGCGACGTACAACCAGTTGGAACTCCCCACGGGAAGACTCGCAAAGATCAACCCGGGTGACGTGCTCGTCGGCGCGTTGGGGAGTCGGCGCGCGCTGAAAGGTTTCGTCGGCGACGTGCCAGCGAAAGTTAGAGCGGGCGACGAACTGCACCTGCTCAACATGGGCGGCGTCATCGGCTTGTGCACGGGGCATCATTCTTCCTTGAGCGACGCGATCAAGGTCGAAGTCCTGGGTCTCGTGTGCGACGAGGCGGGGCGTGTGCGCAACATCGCCGACGGCGCGCTCGCCTTGCGCGCAGAGTTAGGTGAGAGCGCGCCGCTCGTGATCGTCGCGGGCGCGTGCATGAATTCGGGGAAGACTTTCGCGGCGACGGAGTTGATCCGGCAGGCGACGCGCGCAGGCTTGCGCGTGGCGGCGGCTAAGCTGTCGGGTGTGGCAGCCCTGCGCGACACTCTGAACATGGCTGATCACGGCGCGGTGGCGACGGCGAGCTTCCTCGATTGCGGTCTGCCCTCGACCGTCGGCATAGGCGATCTCGCGCCCGTGGCGAAAGCGATCATCGCGCGATTGAATGAAGCATCGCCAGACTTGATCGTCATCGAACTCGGCGACGGCATCATCGGCGGCTACTCGGTCGAGTCAATCTTCGACGACGCGGAGCTGCGCGCGGCTACCGCCGCGATTGTCTATTGCGCTTCGGACTACGTGGGCGCGTGGGGCGGAGTCGAGTGGTTCGCGCGGCGCGGGCTCACAGTCGATCTCGTCGCGGGCTCTGTGACGGATTCACGTATGGGCGAGGAGTACATTGAGCGCGAGTTTAATGTGGCGGCGGGCAATGCGCGTCGCGACGGTGTGCGGATGTTCGAGATCGTCAAGTCAAAAGTTCAAAGTTCAAAGCTCAAGGTTTGCGTTTGAACCGTGATCGAACTTTGAACATGGA
>JAVXVR010000622.1:0-6969 GCA_032230165.1 Acidobacteriota bacterium
CGGTCGGGCTCTCGCTCGTCCAGACCTTTGACGGGCGTGACGAGCGTCGCCGCTTCGACGTAGCGCGGGCGGCGTTGCTCTGCGAGCGGAATCCAGCGTTCGCCGAAGTCGTAATAAGCGCCGCCGCACGCGCCGACGAGCCCCTTGCCGCCGAAGAGTCGCATGGGCAGGTAGATCGCTTCGGGCGCGAGTTCTATCTGTTCAAGCCCGCGCCACTTGAGACTGAACGCATACGACTGATTGCCGTCCGCCGCGACGACGTAGATGCGGTCGGGCGTGCCCTCACTTTTCGCGCTCGCCGCGCGAGCGGGCACGAAGGCGAAGTCGTATGCGACGATCTGGAAGTCGTCGTGTCGCTCCTCCTCTATGAGATCGAGCATCACGCGCGTCGAGACCGACTTGCTGACTTGCAGACCGTCACGGTAGCGGAGCACTCCGGCGAACTTCGGATCGGCGAGCTGATCGAGGATGAGCACAGAGCCATCCGGCAAAGACTCAATGGCGACCGGGTCAGTCTCGGTGATCTGCGTTGCGTTCTTTGTCGTAATCCGGCGCGGCTCGTCGCACGCGGGCGCGTCCTCGTCTTCTTCATTAACGTCGGAGTGGAACGCGTCCGGCGTCGCCTGTTCATCTTCGTGATCCTCGCTCGCCTGCGCGCTGTGACTGACGATGGAGAAAGCGCGATCGAACTCCCAGATGCGTTTGTACCGGCGGTCGAGGATGAGGACACCGCCGCCCGCGCGCGCAGCCATGTCGAACGGCTCAAACTCGACTTCGCGCGGGATGAGCAGGTGTTGCGGCGCGCCGCCCGCGTGCAGATCGAAGATGAGCATCCCTTTGGGCTCGACTGTGCCAACGACGAGATAGTGATCCTCCGTCACACTGAGACCGCCGAAGATGAATGAAGGGACGGGCTCACTCTCCTTCGCGCGAAACGATCCGTCCTCCTTCTCTTTTCCCTCGCCCGCGCAGAGAGACGCGCACTGCGCCGCCGACCAGAACTCCGTCGTCTCAAGCGACCCCGAAGAGCGGACGATGATTTCCGTGCGCGACTCATCGATCCAGTACCAGTTCTCGTAGCGGTCGCGCGCCGCGCCGCGCCGACGCTCGAAGGCGGGCGCTTGATCGTCGGGTGCGGCGACGAAGCGGAAGAGGCGCGGCTGCAACGTCAACTCGTAGCGGCGCGCATCCCAAGCGAGCTGCGAGGGGTTGGCGGCGGGCGCGAGCATGGTCGAAGTCTCGCCGGGGTGCGCGTCCTTCCAACTGACGCGCAGCGGGATACCGCTAGCGTCCATGCAGTTGCGCCAGTCGTCTTCGCCGAGCAGCAGTTGGTAGCGTGTGCCGTTTACGTCCACGACCTCAACACTCCTCCGGTATCACGGGCACGGGCACGACCACCTTGCCGTCTTTGTCGCCGCCCGCATCCTGCTTCGACGTGCCGCGCAGATCGTCAATCGCCACAGGATCGCCGATGACGACGCTGATCCCTGCGACGCGTGGCAGTTGCAGCCCCGTCAACGGGATCGGATCGGAAGACTTGTCGGTGTCTCTGGCGACGAGCACGTCCGTGACGAACTGCACGTTAGGCACGCGGCTCGCGACGGCGAGCAGCTCTCGCGCCGCGACGCTCTTGCGCAGCGTCCAACCATTTTGCGTCGTGGCGAACTGCGTCGCCGTTAGAACCGCCGCGTCCCGTTCGAGTTGGCTCTGACCTGCGGGTGGGAGTGGCGCGAGGAACTTCAACAACTCTTGTTTGACCGCCTCGGTCGTCTCGGCGATTGACGCGCCCGCCATGACGTTGATGCCGACCGAGACCCAGATGGGCACGTAGTCGGGTCCGCGCAGGAAGACTTCGGTCGTGATCAGTCGGCGCGGCTCGAGGTAGCGGCAGATGGCGTCGAGGAAGAGACGGTCGGGCACGGGCGCGTCAGGGCGCTGCGCGTCGTAGCGCGGGATGACCATCAGCGTGACCGCGCCCGCCGCGTCGCCCGGCTCGCTTGTTTTGAGGGCGGGGCTGTAGCCCGGCAGCACTTCGACGCGCCCGATGTCCACGCCGGGCGTGCGCAAAGTGATCGAGATGAAATCGGCGGTCGTCACCAGGCGCTCGCGATGTTGGAGGAAGCGCGCGATCTGTTTTTCGCCGTCCGCCACCGTCTCGGCTTGCGTGCCGCCCCACGTCCGCACGGGGTTCGTCACCTTGAACCCGGCGGGGAGCGCCGGAGAAGTGTTGATCGAGTTCGCGCCGACGTTGCCCGCCGCGCCGACACCGTAGTCGTATGAGGCGCGAATCGTCGCGCCCGCGGGCGGACGTTTGCCGTGCGTGCCGTCGCCGAACCTGATCTCGCCCGACTCGCGATTGAGCGTGAAAACCTCAATGAGAGGGTTCGAGACCGCAGGCGAGCCCGGCGGGCGGCGCGGATCGGCGGTCGGCACTTCCGCTCCCGCGCTCGTCAGATCATTGATCTCGCTCCAGAAGCGCGTCTGCGTGAGCGCGTCGGTGCTGCGCGTCGTGACAGAGAGACGGACGGAGTTAGGGATGACGGGCGTATGCGAAAGCACCGCCGACTGATCGGGCGAGCCCGTGCCGTCGGGCAGTTGCTCGTTGGCGACGCGTGCGCGCTGCGTGACGAAGGTCGTGTTGATGCCGACCCAGAGCAGGAGGACTTTCGCGGCGGCACTCTCCTGCGGGCGCACGCGCAGCCACGTGATGACGCGGTCGTTCAAGTTCGTATCTTCTAACGCGGGCGGAAAGTCACCGACGCCGGGCTCTAATGGATCGAGGTCAGTCCAGAGTCTCAGCTCGTTCTTGTCGGCGGGCAGAGTGATCTGCACGACGCCGGGCATCGTCAGTACGTCGTTAGACGCCGAGGCGACCAGAGACTTGTAGCTCGCCTTGCGCGCTTTCGGATCGTCGGGCAGGTTAGTTCCGTTCGCGACGTTCGGGATTTCGTAAGTGAGCAGGGAGCGCGCCTGCTGGTTCGCTTCGCCACCGGGGGCGAGACGGCGCGTTTCGGTCGAGAGCACGGGCACGACGCCGAGGCTCAGAGTTTTCCCAGCTAGCACGGCACGTATGTCGTCGTGCAGCTCCGCGCGCGACTTGTCTGTGTTCTCCACGGGCTTATCATTCGTGCGCGCGAGCAGCGCGATCCAGAGCGAGCCGTCGATGGTGTCTGTGCCGAGATCGACGCCGTCGGCGAGCTTGCCGTCGAGCGGGACGGTCTCGTAGAGCTTCAGCTTCGTGGGATCGATCTCATCTTTTTTGTAAGAGGCGTAGAGCAGGTTGTAGTAGTCCTTGAGTTCCTGATCGGGGCTCGCCATCTCGCGCTTGAAGTAAACGAGCGCGTCAACGGGGAGCACGTCCAAGCCGAGGTCTGTGTAGAACGGGACAGAGCCGGCGCGCACCTCGCGCCCCGCGCCGAGCTGGACGGCGGCGCGCGGTCCGCGCTCGTTTGTGAACTGCACGAGTCCGCGCGCCGAGGCGGCGGGCTGCAAGGGGACGCCGAGGAGCGAGAGGAACTTGAGGCGGTTGCGTTCGGGAATCTGGTTGCAGCGGTAGAGCAGATTCTCCGTGAGGAAGGCGAAGATTTCGACGAGGGTGACGCCCGGATCGCTCTTGTTGAAGTTCGTCCATTCGGGGTTGTGGACGGGGATGCGCGCCAGCGCTTCGTCGAGCAAGTCCTGATAGCGTCGGTCGTCCAGATTTGGGATCGTGATAGGCATCAGTTCACCTTACAAATCATCCAGTGAGCAAGACGTTCAAACTCACTGATTCCTGCTTGCGCGTCGCGACGAGCCGGTACTTGATCGTCGCGATAGCCGCCTGGCTGTCGCTTTCGTCCGCCTCGACCGTCACGTCCTCGACGGCGACGCGCGGCTCCCACTGCGCTAGTTCCTTCGTGATGCGGTCGCGTATGAGCTGGCGCGTCGTGACCGTGTTTGGCTCGAAGAGATAGAGGCTGAGGCTGCCGCCAAACGCTGGCAGGCGCAGACGCTCGCGCTGCTCTGTGAGCAGGATGATCCGGATCGCCTCGCGCACGTTCTCCTCGCCCTCAGACCAACTGACGCGCCCGTCCGCGCCGACGCGCGGGGGGAAGCTGATGCCCTTGCCGTATATCTGTCCGCTCTTGAGCATGTCTCAGTCCTTAGCCGTTCGCGCCCTTCGGCTTTGAGGAGAAGCCGGGCAGCGGGAAGCAGATCAGAAAGAAAGGCATCCAGCGAAAGATGATGTCGAGCAGGCTCACGATGATCATCAGTAGGATCAACGCGCAGATCGTGATGATCGGGATCGAGAGCGAGCAGATCATGCCGACTTCGAGCGCGCCCTGCTTGCACGCGCCGCCGTCGGGCACGGACAAGTCTTTATGCAGGGGCCACGGCAGCACTGTGCGTATGAGATCGCCGAGCGTGAGACCCTTCATCCGCGCGACCTGACCGCAGAGTATGTCCGACATCATGAACGCGGTGTTCTTGTCGAATTTGCGCAAGCCGGCGGGCGAAGTATCAATAGGCAGCCCGATGCGGATCGGGCGCGCGGGCGCGTCCGGGTCGAAGAAGCCCGCCAACTGAAACTCGCGCGAGGGCGCGCCGACGACCGGCGGATCGATGGGACCGCACATTGGTCGCTCGTAGATGCAGCGGATGCGGAAGAAGCCTTCGCGCGTGTCCATAGGCTTCTGCGCGGCGAGCGGGAGTTGAGAGGCGACGGGCGCGGGCTTGCGCGGGAGCGCGAGCTTGATCAAGTTGGCGAGCGCGTCGATCTTTCTTCCAGACTTATCAAGCTCGGATTCCTTATCTATTGACGGCGGGTCGAGCGTGACTGTGGGCAAAGGTCCGAGCGCCACGTCAGCCAGATCGGTATCGCTCAACTCCGAGTGCGCGAGCGGGAAGATGAAGCTGGGGAAGGTCGCATCGCCCGGCTTGATCTGTTCACGGTCGTAGGTGGTCTTGGCGCTCTCAAGTCGATCCTCCGCCGTGGGGTTGCTGTCTTCGAGGGCGACGGCACGCAACGCCGCGACCAGATTCTTCTTCACCTTCGCCGCCGGGTACGGGAGCGGATTCAGTTCGAGCGCGGTGGCGCGCCAGCCCGCGAGCGTGGTGGTCTGAAGCGCGTTGTAAACGTTCGACGCGGGCGTGTCGTTCGACAGCGCGGCGGGGTTGCTCGATCCGGGCGCGGTGATCGCAGCCCAGATGTTCGGCAAGTTCTCTTCAAGGTACTTCGCGAAGTCGAGCAGGATGTACCATGAGCCGGTCTGGATCAACTCGCGCGTGGCTTTGATGGAATCGTCCTTCGCTTTTTTCTGGGTCGGGTCGTTCACGTCAAACGGCGCGTCGGTCGAGGGTGGCGCAGGGTCAGCCGCATGAGACACCTTCCATCGCGCTGGCTCCTGCGCGGCGCGTGCGGCGTCGGCGCGTTGGAGCAGAACTTTCCACGGCTCGGTCACGTCGAGCCACAGAGCCATCATGCGCGGATCGACGATCTCGTTCTCCGGTTGCGTCGCGCTGCCGGAGGATGAGGCAGCCGCGTTCGCTGAGATTTGCGACTGGAGCAGAGAGGCTGCGCCCATGTACGCCTCGCGCTTGCCGACGGGGATGAGACCGGCGAGGACGCGACGACGACGCGCGGCATCATCCGTGTAGTTGAGCGGGAAGAGCGGCAACTGTTCTTCACCCGCGACCAGAGTCTCGCCGATGGTTTCGCGGCTCGCGTTCTTCGCGCCGACAACTTTCTGCCAGCCCGTATCATTGTCCGGTGTCGTCACGAGCGCATACTCTTCCCACTGCGTCGCGTCGAACGCAGGCAGAGGAATCGCGGGATCGACTGCGCCCGTCTGCGGGTTGACGAAGGGCACGACTTTTCCTTTTGCATCCGTGACCGTCGCGGGAAACATCCGGCGGATGACGAAGGTCGCGCGCTCGTCGCGTCCCTTGTCGAGAGTCTTGTCGGGCAGCCCCGCGCGTCCGCAGACGAGGCACGAGGCGATCATGTAGTAACGCTGGTGCGCGGGCTGGTAGAGCTTGAGCGTCGTCAGGTTTCTCTTTCTGAAACTTCCCGTCGCGACGGTTTGAGACGAAGAGTTCGTAGTTTGAAGCGACGAGCCGCCCGACTTGCTTTGACCAACCGCGACGCTCGCGAGCAGATTCGCTTTCTTCTTATTCTCGACGGCGAGGCGCAGGCGTTGGAGCGGGAGCGCGAACTTCGGCGCGGTCTCCAGGGGGGCGAGCGCGGGCGTCACGCCGCGCCACGTCTCGGGCTCGGCGACGAGACTGTCGAGCCGCGCCGGATCGTTTTCGAGTAGCGCGAGCAGGTCTTGCATGAAAGAGTCTGTGGCGAAGCGCAGGATCGCGGGGCGCTGCAACGCCGCGCGTCGCGCCGCGCTCGCGTCCGCCATCGCCGCCGCGCGCCACAGGGGCGCGGGGGTCGTCCATTGCACAACGTCTTTCATCTCTCACTCACGCGGGCGTCACACTTCAATCGTCCGACGCCGCGCCCGCTCACAGCCTTCCCTCTCTCACCAGATGTTGCCCGCGCCCGGCGTGTAGGACGCGCTCACCACCGAATTACTGATCAGCGTGTCGCACTGGACGACGCCGCTGAACTTCGACATCCCGGCATCGACCGTCACCATCCCCGCCGAGACTGCCACCTGACTCGCGTTGATCGTCACCTTCGCGGAGGCGTTGATGGTGATGCCGCTCGACTCCATCTTGATCGAGTTGCCGTTGCTATCGACGATCTCGACCACGCCGGGTCCATCCTTCAGAGTGATCTTCTGCCCGCCCGGCGTCTCGCAGATGAACTTCTCCTGCCCGTCCGTGTCGTCGAGCGTGACCTTGACGCCGTTGCGCGAGCGTATGACCTTCTTGTAGTTGTTGCCCGCGCCGTCCATCGTCTCGGGCGGCGAGTCCGAGCCGTTCCAGAGTCCGCCGATGACGTATGGGCGTCGCGGGTCTCCGCCCTCGAAGACGACG
>JAVXVR010000091.1:0-3271 GCA_032230165.1 Acidobacteriota bacterium
GGCAAAGTCGCAACGTTCGCGGCGAGAGGCTTCACACTTCACGTGCAAATGATGCGCGGACAGGATGGATCGCGCCCGACGCGCAACGCACGCGCAACGCTCCGGGTAAGACATCAAAGGCGGCGGGTAGCGTGCCCACCAGCTCGCCGTCCACCTCCAACAAAACTTTCTCGCACCCGTCCGCCGCGCGCGCGTTGATGCGGCGCGCGCGCGTGTGGCTCACTTGCGCCATGTCGAGGTGCGTGCCGAGGTAAAGCTTGTAGGCGTTCGTGAAGATTTTGAGCGCGTCCATGTCGCCGACGGCGACCACGTCGAAGAGACCGTCGGTTAACACCGCGTCGGGCGCGATCTTCATGCCGCCGCCGAAGTAGCGCGCGTTGGCGACGCAGAGGTTCGTCACGATGATCTGCCGCTCCGGCTTGTCGTCGAGGCTCAAGCGCAGGCGCGGCTTCTTGTATGACAGAGCCGCGCGCGCGGACGCGAGTGCGTAAGACGCCCGACCACTGAGCGACGTCGCGCCGCGCACGACGAGTGAACCCTTGTCGGCTTCGCTCACGCGACGGATGACCTCGCCGCCCATCCCGCACGAGGCGACGTTGACGAAGTGGCGCGACTCGCTCACGCCCGCGTGGTTAAGATACGACACGCGCCCCGCGTCGATCCTCACAGTCCGACCGTCGCGCAAGAGGGCGGCAGCATCCGCGATGCGCGTCGGGATGTCGAGCGTGCGCCGGAAGTCGCCGCCCGTGCCGCCCGACAGGATTCCCAGTTCCGCGTCCGCGCCTGACTCAAGAATGCCGCACGCGACTTCGGAGATCGTCCCGTCGCCGCCGCACGCGATGATGAAGCGACGCCCCGCGCACGCTTCGCGGGCGGCGATCAGGCGACCGTCGCCCGGCTTCTCGGTGAAGGCGCAACTGAACGCGCCGAAGTGCGCGCGCACCTCGCTCGCCGCGCGCGCCCAACCCTCGCCCGTCGCGCCGCCCGCCGATGCCGGGTTGACGATGATCAATGGGATAGCCATGAGTCTGGAGTCTGGAGTCTGGAGTCGGCAGACAGAGAGCCGGAGTTCTTTGACTCCAGACTCTAGACTCCAGACTCCAGACTGTTCTTTCCGTAGATGGCGCGGTCTCGCTCGCCGAGTTCGGCGATCTTGGACATGACGAATTCGGCGATCTCTTTGTAAGTCCGCATCCCGTCGCGGTCGCGAAAACGAGAGAGGTCGAGCGCGGCTCCGAAGTGGACGCGGATGGGATCGCCTCCCGACCAGTTGCCGATGATCTGTCGCGGGAGATCGTTTGTGAGCCCCGCAACGAAGACAGGCACGACCTGCGGGTCAGCCTCGCGTATGATCTTGCCGATGCCGAGCTTGGGCGAAAGAAAACTATACGGGTCGGGACTCCGGTTGCGTGTGCCTTCCGGGTGGAAGCCTATGACGTGACCGCGACCGCGTCGGCAGAGATCGACGAGCGAGCGCATGGAGTATTTGTCGAACTCGCGCTTCTCCGGGATGGGGTTGCTCCCCGCAGCGAAGAACGGCGGGTACATAGACCACCAGCCCATCAAGAGATTGACGAACATGCCGATGGGCGACTCGTAGAAGAAGCGACCGCGCACGGGGAAGAAAAGTTTCTTCTCCCACTTCGTCCGCCGGAACAGCTCCGCCGAGACGACGTACATGTCGAAGAACGTGCGGTGATTGGCGACGAGCAGGATGGGTCGTTCACGCGAGACGGCTTCGACGTGTTCGAGCCCGTAAACGTTCATCAGGTTATAGGTGCAGACGCGAATCCAGCTCATGCCGAGCGTGCGCTGGCATAGCGTCCAGAAAGTTTTCCAACGCCCCTCGTTCATCCGCCGCGTCACGCGGAAGGCGAAGCGCTCCATCGGCGTGAGCACCGACAGCTCTTCCGGCGTCGGCTCGACAGCGTCAACGGTCTGCGCCGTCTCAGGCGCGCGGAGACTCGATGAAGCGGTTTTCGGTTCGGGCTGAGACATTACGTCGTGAATCGTAAATCGTAAATCGTGAATCGTACAAGCTGCCGAGTCAGGTACTTCGATTTGCGACCCAAGACTTGCGGCTCACGATTTACGATTCACGATTTACGATTCACGACTTTTCAGTCTATTGAAAAGTACTTCGCTTCTTCGTGATGGACGATGATTGCGGAAGTTGATTGCTCCGGTTCGAGCTGGAACTCTTCCGTGAGCGACACGCCGATGCGCGCGGGGTCGAGCAGCTCGAAGAGCTTCGTCTGATCTTCGAGGTTCGGGCACGCCGGATAGCCGAAGCTGAAGCGCGAGCCTTGATAGCCTTGATGAAAGAGCTTCGCTGTCTCTTTCGCATCGCGCCCGGCGATCCCCAGCTCCTCGCGCACGCGCTTGTGCCAGAGTTCCGCCAAAGCCTCCGCGCTCTCGACCGAGAGACCGTGGAAGTATAGATAGTCCGCGTAGTTGTCCGACTTGAAAAGCTCCTGCGCGTACTCGCTCGCGCGCGCGCCGACCGTGACGAGCTGGAAGGCGACTACGTCAACCCGCCCGGACTCTTTCGACGCGAAGAAGTCTGCGAGGCAGAGATGTTTCCCGGCGGGCTGACGCGGGAAGGTGAAGCGCACGCGCTCCGTGCGTGCGTCGTCCTTGTAGACGACGAGGTCGTTGCCCTCGGACTGACACGGGAAGTAGCCGTAAGTGACGCGCGGCGTGAGCAGCCGCTCGCGCTCGGAGCGCGACTTCAACTCTTCGTAAACGGGTCGCACCTTCTCGGCGACGAGTTGACGGTACTCTTCCGCGCTCTTGCGTCCCTGCTTGAACTGCCATTGACCTTTGAACAGCGCCGACTCGTTGACGAAGGCGAAGACCTCCGCGAGCGGCACATCTTCGACGACGCGCGAGCCGTAGAAAGGCGCGCGCGGCACGGGAGCGTCGGGGTTCACGTTTGAGCGCGTGGTGTGCGTCGTGTCGCCCGCAACCTTGACGGCGGCGCGCGGTCGCGCGGGTTTGCGTATGCCGAGCTTCGCCTCCTCGCCGATCAAATCTTCGGCGTCTTCAGTTTCGCTGCCTTCACGCGCGCCAGCGGCGGCGGCGAGGGTTTTCGCTTGCACCGCGTCAGACGCGCCAGCGCCCATGAGCAAGTCCATCGTGTGCAGACCGTCGAAGGCGTCGCGTGCGTAGAAGAGTTGCCCCTGATAGATTGGCTTCAAGTCTTCATCAACGTAACGACGGTTGAGCGCCGCGCCACCAAGGACGACCGGCACTGTGATGCCGCGCTCGC
>JAVXVR010000209.1:0-7982 GCA_032230165.1 Acidobacteriota bacterium
GACGCTTTCGAGCGCGGGCGGGATCGCGCGGTTCGAGATCGCGGAGAACTCCGGCGGGTCTTCTTTCAGGATCGCGTTTAAGGTCTCGATCGCTGTGTCGGCGTGGAAAGCGCGCTTGCCCGTGAGCATCTCGTAGAGGACGGCTCCGAAGGAGAAGATGTCCGAGCGGTGATCGATGCGCCGACCCGCCGCCTGCTCCGGCGACATGTAACCGACCGTGCCCATCACCGTTCCCGGATCAGTGTTGATCTTGCGCGTCGGCACGTTCGTCTGCGCCGCGTCACCGTCCGTCCGCTCGACGAGCTTGGCGAGACCGAAGTCGAGGATTTTGATCCGCCCGTCGTGGGTGACGAAGATGTTTTCAGGCTTGAGGTCACGATGCACGACGCCGCGCTCGTGCGCCGCCGCCAGTCCGCGCGCGATCTGCACGGCGTAGTCCACAGCCTTGCGCGCGGAGAGAGTCGCGCCCTGCATGTGCTCGCGCAAGGTCTCGCCTTCGAGCAGCTCCGAGACGATGTAGGACGCGCCTTCTGCCGCGCCCACGTCGAAGACCGTAAGGATGTTCGGGTGGTTCAGATCGGAAGTGCTCTGCGCCTCGACCTCGAAGCGACGCAAACGATCCGCGTCGTGCGAGACCGATGCGGGCAGAATCTTCAACGCGACCTCGCGCCCGAGCCGCGTATCGCGTGCGCGATAGACCTCTCCCATGCCGCCCTCGCCGAGCGGCGAGACGATCTCGTAGGGACCGAAGCGTGTGCCGGGGGCAACGGGCATGAAAGGGGAAGCCGCCTGTGGAATTCAAAAGTAGGGCGGGCGTATTATACTCACTCCGGAGAGAACTCAAACTTAAACTTCTCGACACAACGGGCGCGCCAGCGTCGCCCGCGAAAGGAGCCCACCTTAATGTCGCACACGCGCACACACGGAGCCCGCGCGCGCAACGTCTTCTCGTCTGCCGCCGTCGCGCTGCTCGTCTTTCAACTCGCGATGCCACGCGCGCTGCCCGCGCAGAACGACAAGGCGAAGAAGAACGATCAAGCGAAGACTCAAAAGAGTGATCAGGCGAAGGGCGATCAGACGAAGGCGATGCGCGCGCCGCAACGCAACCCGGAGATCGCGCGCATGATCTCGGAAATAGACGCGCGCAACATCGAGCGCACGATCCGCAAGCTCGTCTCCTTCGGCACGCGCAGCACGCTCTCGGTGCAAGACAACCCGGCGCGCGGGATAGGTGCTGCGCGCGACTGGCTCTTCGCGGAGTTCCAGCAAATCGCCGCCACGTCGGGCGGGCGCATGACGGTCGAGAAGCAGTCGTTCGTGCAAGCCGCACAGCCGCCGCCGCGCGGTCGCGTGCCGAAAGACACGATGCTCACGAACGTCGTCGCGACGCTCAAAGGCACGCAAGCCGAATCCGCCGCGCGCGTCTATGTCGTCAGCGGTCACTACGACTCGATGTGCACGAGTCCGACTGACGCCGAATGTGATTCGCCGGGCGCGAACGACGACGCTTCGGGCACGGCGGCGGTCTTAGAGATGGCGCGCGTGATGGCACGGCGCAGTTTCGACGCGACGATCATCTTTATGACAGTACCCGGCGAGGAGCAGGGCTTGCTCGGCTCGACACACTTCGCCGAAGAGGCGAAGAAGCAGGGGATGAACATCGAGGGGATGCTCGATAACGACATCGTCGGCAACTCGCACGGCGGCAACGGCACACACGACCCGCACACCGTGCGCGTCTTCTCCGAAGGCGTGCCGTCGAACGAGACTGAAGCCGAGGCTGCGACGCGCCGCTCGGTTGGCGGCGAGAACGACTCGCAGTCGCGCCAGCTCGCGCGCTTCATCAAAGAGACCGCCGACCTCTACCTCAAAGATTTCCGCGCGCAGCTCATCTACCGGCGCGACCGTTACGGTCGGGGCGGCGATCACATCCCGTTCCTTGAGCGCGGCTACGCGGCGGTGCGCTTCACCGAGCCGAACGAGGACTTCACGCACCAGCACCAGAACGTGCGGACGGAGAACGGTGTCCATTACGGCGACCTGCCGGAGTTTGTGGACTTCGAGTACGCGGCGAACGTCGCGCGCGTCAACTGTACCGCGCTCGCCGCGCTCGCGCTCGCCCCCGCCCGCCCGAAAGGCGTCAACATCAACACGCGCGCCACGCTCGACACAGACCTGCGTTGGGACGCGAACACGGAGACAGACCTCGCGGGCTACGAAGTGGTCTGGCGCGACACGACCTCGCCCGTGTGGACGAATTCACTGTGGGTCGGCAACGTCAACACCTACTCGGCGAAGGGCATGTCGAAGGACAACTACTTCTTCGGCGTGCGTGCGGTGGACAGGGACGGCAACCGCAGCCCCGTCAGCTACCCGCACCCCCCGCCGCCGCAGCCGCGCCCCGCGCGTTGAGCGATGCGGCAGCGCGGCGCGAGGCGGCATCCCGGACTCTTTCGGGCGGCGTGCTAAAGTTTTTTGTAACTAAGTGCGCGCTGGGCTCGTCTAGATGAATGGCAGTCATGCTTGAGAGGCTATCGAGCGAATAGGACGCTTCGAGCCTCTAGATACATTCATCGCGCCAAGCGGGGCGTTACCAGAAGGAGTGTAAGATGAGGAAATACATCGGAAAAATAGTCGTGGTCTTCGCAATCTGTGCGTTGACGGGCATCAGTGCGTTGGCTGACAACAGGTCTGACCGGATCACCTTCGACGAAAGCTTCCAGTTGAACGGGACGACCATCAAGAAGGGGACGTACAAAGTTACGTTCGACGAGACGACGGGCGAGCTGGCGATCAAGAAGGACGAGAAACTGATCGCCAAGGCGAGCGCGCACGCCGAAAAGGGCGACGGCAAGAGCGACAACACGAAGTTCTCGATGGCGACCGAGAACGGCAATAAAGTGCTGCGCAGCGTGACCTACTCCGGCGACAACCGCGTCATCGTCGTCGGCGCGGCGAGCGGCTCGACGAGCACCGGAACAAGGTAAGCTTCAACCGGGCGAGAAACCAGCGCGAAGCCCCGACCGTCCGCGGAGTTTCGGGGCTTCGCGCTGTCCCCGCGCTGCTCGTCGGCGAATGACGCCGGGCGTCTTGCGCGAAGGCTCGTGCGGGTCGCGCGGCGGATGTATGCTCTTGGCGCGCGAAATTTTCCGACCGGCGCGGGGCGGCGCGCGTCTTAAGTCTCGGCAGCAGCAGTATCTATTGGCAATCAACCTTGACGGTGGTGACGTAAATGAACAATTCGATCAGTCGGCAATCCATTTCGATCAGTTCTTCGCTCCGGCGCATTGTCGCGTCGGCATTGGCGTGCGCGCTCGTGGCGTTGAGTCTGCCCACGTCGGGCGCGCAGACACACGCGGTCGCGAAGTCGCAGAAGATGTCCGGGGAGCAGCGCATCAGTCATGTGCTCAACCGCCTCGCCTTCGGGGCGCGACCCGGTGACGCCGAGCGCGTCGCGAAGTTGGGCGTCGAGAAATATATCGAGGAACAACTCCACCCCGAACTGATCAACGACGCGGCGGCAGAGGCGCGGCTCTCGAATCTCGAAGCCCTCAAGCTCTCGACCGGCGAGCTGCTCGCCAAATATCCGCAGCCCAACTTCCTGCTCAAACGCATGCAGCGCGAGGGCAAGCTCCCGGCTGACCTCGCAGACCTGCGCGACAATCGCAAGACGCCCGACGCTGCCAAAGACAACGCCGCGATGAAACAGCCGGACGCGAGTATGACGGGCGCGATGAGCGCGCCGGGCGCGACGGCGAATGCTCCGAATGTGAACCCGAATCCGAACGCCCCGAACCCTGCGAACCCCGCCGCGATTGATCTCAACCGCGCCGAGTACAGGCAGGCGGTCGCGGACTACTATCGCGAGAACGGTCTGATGATGCCGCAGCGCGTCACGGCGGAGCTACAGGCGTCGCGCATCATGCGCGCCGTCTATAGCGAGCGACAGTTGCAGGAGGTATTAGTTGATTTCTGGTCGAACCTCTTCTACGTCTTTGAGCCGAAGGGCGCGGATCGCTTGATGCTCGTAGCTTTCTACCGCGACGTCATCCGCCCGCACACGCTCGGAAAGTTCAAAGACCTGTTAGTCGCGACCGCCCAGAGTCCGGCGATGCTCTTCTACCTCGACAACTTCCAGAGCGTAAGCCCGAACGCGCAGCAGAACCAACGCCGCGCCGCGCAGTTCAACCAGCGACCGCTACTCAACGCCGTGCTCGGCGCGCGCCGCGACCGTATGCCGCAGCAGCCCGGTCAGATGCCGCCGCCGCAACGCGCCAAGCGCGGCATCAACGAAAACTACGCGCGCGAGTTGATGGAGCTGCACACCCTGGGCGTTGACGGCGGCTACACGCAAAAGGACGTGCAGGAAGTGGCGCGCTGCTTTACGGGCTGGACGATCATGGACCCGCGCGGCGCGGCAAACTACGCGGGCTTCGTCGAGGAAGGTCGTTCCGGCACGTTCTACTTCAACCCGCGCCTGCACGACGACGGCGAGAAACTCGTGCTCGGTCATAAAATCCCCGCGGGCGGTGGCATGAACGATGGATTGATGGTCTTGGACATCCTCGCGCATCATCCTTCGACGGCGAAGTTCATCGCGACGAAACTCTCGCGCAAGTTTGTCATGGACAACCCGACGCCCGAACTTGTGAACCGCGTCGCGGCTGCCTACCTGAAATCGGACGGCGACATACGCGAGACCTTGCGCGCCGTCTTCACTTCGCCCGAATTCAACGCGCCGGAGAATTACCGCGCGAAGATCAAGACGCCATTCGAGCTGGCTGTCAGCGCCGTGCGCGCTCTCGGCGGCGAGACGAACGGCGCGCCGCCGATACACCAGTGGATCGCGCGCATGGGCGAACCGCTCTACCAGTATCAGGCTCCGACGGGTTATCCCGACACGGCAGAGCAGTGGGTCAACACGGGCGCGCTCCTTGAGCGCATCAACTTCGCGCTCGCGCTCGTCTCGAATCGCATTCCGGGCACGCGCGTCGATCTCGCGCGCTTCGCCGCCGCGACACCGAACAGCGCGCTCGACAAGTCGCGCGTGATAGACCAGTTCGCGAGCGTCATCCTGCAAGGCGACATCTCGCCGAGGACGAAAGCATCGCTGCTAAAGCAGCTCGACGAAGCCGCCGCGAATCCGACGGCGGCGATGATGCCCGCACCCGCGAACGCTGGCGCGATGACTACGAACGCATCAGCCGACATGAACGCAGGCGTGGACGCGCCGCCCGGCGCACGCCGGGGCGCGCTACAGCGCGCGCAAGTAGCGGCGAACAACAACGCGCCCGTCTCCGATGTCGCGCGCATCGCCGCGCTCATCCTCGGCTCGCCGGAGTTTCAGCGACAGTAAAAACGTAAACCGTAAACCGTGACAGGTGACAAGCAAGAAAAAGATTTTACCTGTCACCCGTCACCGTTTACCTGTCACGGCTCTTGAGAGGTTTAGTGATGATGAACCGAAGATTCTTTTTGAAGTCGAGCGGGGTGGCGCTGGCGAGTATCGGCGCGGCTGGTCTCGCTCCGTCTTTCTTGCAGCGCGCGGCGCTGGCGCAGGGCGCGAACCAGATCACGGGCGGCATATTGGCGGGTCGGCGCAAGACCTTGATCGCGATCTTCCAGCGCGGCGCGGTGGACGGCTTGAATATGGTCGTGCCCTACGGCGAGAAAAATTACTATGCCGCGCGCCCCACGCTCGCCATCCCGCAACCGGGTAAAGCCGCCGTGGGCGAGTCGGTCATAGACCTCGACGGCTTCTTCGGTCTGCACCCGGCGCTCTCAGGGTTCAAGCCGATCTGGGACGCGAAGCGACTCGCCATCGTTCACGCCGCAGGCTCGCCCGACAACACGCGCTCGCACTTCGACGCGCAGGACTACATGGAGTCGGGCACGCCAGGGCTAAAATCTACGGGCGACGGCTGGCTCAATCGCTATCTTCAAGCGCGCCCCGATGCGAAGGCTTCGCCTTTCCGTGCCGTCGCGTTGACGCAGAATCTGCCGCGCGCGATGCAGGGTCGCGCGCCCGCGCTCGCCATCTCGAATCTAAACGACTTCGCGGTGCGCGCTGGTCAAGCTTCGCAACTCGTGCAGGGCGGCTTCGAAGACATCTACGACACGGCGGCGGGCGACGCCCTGCGCGGCACGGGCAAGGAGACCTTTGAGGCGATCAACTTTTTGAAGAAGGTGAACCCCGCGCAGTACAAGGCTGAGAACGGGGCGCGGTATCCTGCGACGCCCTTCGGCAACGCGCTTCTTCAAATCGCGCAACTCATCAAGGCGGGCGTCGGTCTCGAAGTCGCCTTCACAGACATCGGCGGCTGGGACACGCACGTCAATCAGGGCAGCGCGCGTGGTCAATTAGCTTTCCGGCTAACGGAATTCGGGCAGGGCATCGCCGCGCTCTACACAGACTTGGGCGCGCGCATGGACGATGTCGTGATCCTCACGATGTCGGAGTTCGGACGCACGGCGCGCGAGAACGGCAATCGTGGTACGGATCACGGGCACGCCAACGCGATGTTCGTCGTCGGCGGGAGCGTGCGCGGCGGCAAAGTCCTCGGCGACTGGCCCGGGCTCGACACAGACAAGCTCTACGAGGGTCGCGATCTCGCCTTAACGACCGACTTCCGCGACGTGTTCGGCGAAGTCGCGGCGAAGCACTTAGGCAACGCCGACTTGAGTAGAGTCTTCCCTGGCTACGCGGGCGGCACGTCGAAGTTTCGCGGCGTGCTCGGCTGACAACGCCCGTTGATGCTCGCCGCAGCGGAGATACGCTTCGGCTTCCGTAATGATAGGGGGAGGTGACGCCGCGGCGTCACCTCCCCCCATTTTACGCCAGGCGGCGGGCTCTGTTTCGCTCAGTTGTCGTCCAGGGGGCTGGCGCGCTTGACGTTGAGCCTGCTCGCCCCTCGCTCGTTCACGCCGGCGCGGTTATCGCCGTCGTGATTTCGCGCGTCATCTTTCCTGTCGTCGCCTCTGTCGTCGTCCCTGTCGTCGTCACCACCGCGACGCTCGCGGCAGAGTCCGGGTCTGTTCTGAGTCTGACCGTCGTTGTTGATCCAGAAGTTGGCGACGAAGGCGGGCGGGTTGTTAGGACCGACCGAGTCGTCGTGGCAATCGTGCTCGACGTTGCGGCGCAGGAAGTTGCTGCGGATGCGGTTCAAGGCGGTGTCCACGTCTGCGAAGATTCCGTCGCCTAAGGTGGGCGTCCCCAAGCTCGGATTCGGCGGGATACCACCGATGATCGAGTTGTTCGAGACGTTCACGTTACCGGGCAGCGTGTAGAGCCCGAAGCCGTCTTGGTTGCGGCGCAACTCGTTGTCGTCGGCGGTCGCCCTCACGTTCTCGAAGAGGAGGACGGCGGTCGCGGTCACACAGGTCGCGAAGGGGACGCACGGCTGCACGGGGGCAACGTAGGCGTGGTCGAAGATGCGGTTTGCGCGCACCTCAGCACTCGCCTCGCGGCTGATCTGGATTCCGTTCTGGGCGATGACATTCGTGAGCCCTTCGCCCTGCACCGTGTTGCCCGCGATCAACGCGCCTGACCCGGTGTTGTCCACGTAAATCCCGCCCTTCTGGTACTTGTCGATCTGATTGCCCAAGATCAGCGCCTGCCCCACCTGCGGACCCCCGACCTCGAACCTGCGACCGACCGCGACGGCGATGCCGTTCTGGCAGCCGCGAAGCAGTGGGCTGGCGCTGCGAATTTCGGTGATGTGGTTGGAGAGGATGTTGGCGGAAGCCCCACCGCGCACGCGCACGCCCGAGCGGATCTGCACCGCGCAGAAGAGGTAGTCCGGGAGCGGTCCCGCAATCACGAAGCCCTGGAGCGTGACGTTGCGCGCGCCCGTGTCGATCCGGACGATGTCGCCGTACACGACTTCCATTAGAGGCGGCGCCTGGATGCGCGCCGCGAGCGGGGTCACCGAGCGGATCAGGATATTGCTCTTCGCTGCGGTCTCGACGGCGACCTGCTCCGC
>JAVXVR010000283.1:0-7279 GCA_032230165.1 Acidobacteriota bacterium
CCGGTCGGCATCTCCTTCTTCGGCGCGGCGTACACAGAGCCGAAACTAATCTCGCTCGCATATGCCTATGAGCAGGCGACGAAACTTCGCCGCCCGCCGAAGTTTCTGCCGCACGCCGAGCTGAGCGCGTCGGAGAGTTCTACTTTCGACGCGAGACCCGGCGCACAGCCGTTGACACACCTGCGCTGCGGCAGTTAGTTTAGAGACCGCGACGCGACGGATGCGCCGCCCGCAGTTCGCGATGAACATCAAACGCCACGGCTATCGCTATTACGCTTACGGCTTGCTCCCCGCGCGGAGGGGTGAGGCGGCGAGAAGCTGTGTGCGCGTGATGCTCATGTAAAGCGAGCGCAAAACAGGATTCCGAAAGCCGACCACCGAACCTTCCAGCGCGGGAGATTCGGTGGTCGGCTCTTTTTTTGCCCGCCCCGCAGGGCACGTTTCAAGCTCTTCGCGCCTTCGCGAGAAAATTTTCCTCACGCAAAGGCGCGAAGAAGAAACTTGGTAAAGAGGAGTTAAGACGCCATGAAGGAGCTAAGACAGACGAAGCAACCGCCACAGACGCCTCTACGCGATCACGCCGACGCGCGCCCCGTTGCGGCCGGCGCGGGCGCATCCGTCGGCGGTGATCGCAACTTGCTCGTCCAGCTCGATCCGGATCATCCGGGCTTTCGCGACGCTGGCTACCGCGCGCGGCGCAACCACATCGCGCAACTCGCGATTACTTACAAATCGGGTGAGGCGATCCCCGGCGCGCCCTACAGCGAGGAAGAGCACGCGCTGTGGCGCACGGTGCGCGCCGCGCTCGATCCGCGCCACGGCGCTTACGCCTGCGCTGAATATCTCGAAGCGGCGCGGCGTCTTGCGCTGCCGCGCGAGCGCATCCCGCAACTCGCGGAAGTCTCTGCGCGCGTCGCGCGGATCAGCAGCTTCCGGCTTGAGCCCATCGCCGGATTAGTCGAGGCGCGCGTCTTTCTCGAATCGCTCGCAGGGGGCGTCTTTCTCTGCACGCAGTACATACGCCACCACTCGACGCCGCTCTACACGCCTGAGCCGGACGTAGTGCACGAACTGCTCGGTCACGCCGCGACACTCGCCAGCCCCAGACTCGCGCAGCTCAATCGTCTCTTCGGCGAAGCCGTTCGACGCACCGCGTCCGACGAAGACTTCGAACGACTCGCGCGTGTCTATTGGTACACGGTCGAGTTCGGCGTGCTCAAAGAGGACGGCGAGACGAAAGCCTACGGCACGGGGCTGCTCTCTTCGGCGGGCGAGCTTGAGGCGATGAGTCGCGCCGACGTGCGCCCGCTCGATCTCGACGCGGCGTCGCGCCTGGAGTACGATCCGACGAGATTTCAACCCGTGCTTTTCTGTGCAGACTCTTTCGACGCGATGTGCGAAAGGCTAACAGATTTTTTGCTCAACTGGGGGTGAGGCGACGATGCGAGAAAATCGTGCGAACGCGAACGGTCGCAAAGATGCGGGCGACGTGGCGAAGGGACTCGTCGCGGGGATGGTCGGCGGGTTCGTCGCGTCGCTCGTGATGAATCAGTTTCAGCAGTTCATACAGAAGCTCGTCGAAGGCGAGGAGCGCAGCCACGGCGCGCAGTCGATGCAGCAGGGCGCGCCCCGACACGGCGCGGGCGAGATGCTGCGCGAGCGCGGGGTGGATTCGTCGGACGACGATGCGGCGGAGCGCACAGCCTCCGCGATTGCGGTCGGCGTCTTTGATCATAAGTTGACGGAGAGTGAGAAAGAGACGGCGGGGACGGCTGTCCACTACACTTTCGGCGCTTCGACGGGCGCGTTCTACGGCGCGGTGTCGGAGCTGTTGCCGGAAGTGACTGCCGGTGCGGGCGTGCCCTTCGGCGCGGCGGTCTGGCTCGCGGCGGACGAAGGGATCGTGCCGCTGCTCGGTCTCTCGAAGTCGCCGACCGAGTACCCGCTCTCGACGCACGCCTACGCGCTCGCTTCACACTTCGTCTATGGCTTGACGACGGAAGTCGTGCGGCGCGCCGTGCGCGAGAGGCTGTGAGGTTCGTGTGTGATGAACGGGGCGGAAGCCCCACCGTAAGGAAGGGCGTGTTCCGCGCTGATGCCGAGACGCCCTTACGGTCGGGCTTCCGCCTCAGCGCGCCACCCGTTCGACACGTCTCCCGCCGTTATCTCTTCAACTTCTCAAGAAACTTCTGGCGGAACTTCGCGACCTTCGGCGCGACGACGGCGCGGCAGTAGGGTTGGCTGGCGTTGTTCTGAAAATACTCTTGATGATAGTCCTCCGCCGGGAAGAACTCCGCGGCGGGCGCGACCTGTGTGACGATCGGCGCATCCCAAATCTTCTCCGCGTTTAGGTCGGTGATGGTGGCTTCGGCGATCTCGCGCTGCTCCGGCGTGTGGTAGAAGATCGCGGAGCGGTACTGCGTGCCTACGTCCGCGCCCTGACGGTTGAGCGTCGTCGGATCGTGGACAGTGAAGAAGACTTCTAACAACTCGCGGAAGGAGACGGCAGATGGATCGAAAGTGATCCGCACCGCCTCGGCGTGACCCGTCGTGCCCGTGCAGACTTGTTGATAGGTCGGGCGCACAACGTCGCCGCCCGTGTAGCCCGACTCGACGCTCTCGACGCCGCGCAGCTCGTCGAACACAGCCTCCACACACCAGAAGCACCCGCCCGCGAGCGTCGCCATCTCAACTTTATGATCTGCACTCATCTCATTCTCCAGACCCTTCAAGGTGAAAATTACTTTTACTGCTGTATGGCGGCGTGCGTGATGTCCATCGCTGCTTTCCATCGTCCCTTCGCGTCGCGCTTCCAGACGCGCGCGAAGTAGCCCTTCTCGTTTTTGCCGTCGCCTTTGCCCGTCGCGGGAATAAGCTCGTAACTCCCGTAAGTGTAGCCGAAATCTCCCGACTGCGCCGCGCCCGCGTCGATCACGTCCCATGAAAACTTCGCGACGTTCTCGGAGAGGTAGCTGCTGATCGCCTTCGCCCCGACGACGGGCAGCGTGCCGCTCCGGTAGAACCTCGCATCGTCGAAATCATAACGCGCGAACGCACGCGCGACGCCGCCCGCCAGAGACGCGCCGGAGAACTCGCGCTCCGCCGCGAGCAACTCAGCGCGCGCCGAAGCCGCGTCAACTACGCCGCGTCCCGGCTTCCAGCCCGTCTGCTTCGCGGCATGAAACGCCGTCGCCTGCGGCGCGGAGAGATCGAGCGCGGGCGTCGGGATACCCAGATCGAGCGCGACCTTCCACGCGCCGTCCGGCTGTTTGCGCCAGACGGTGAAGTAGTAGCCGTAATCGGGCGGCGCTTTTTTCATGTCGTCCGAGAGTACGTAAGGCCCGGTCGTGTAGCCGAGATCGCCCGCCTGTGATACGTCGCCATGAATCGGGAACCAGTTGAGCGTGACGGGTGGGCGCGAGGGCGGCGCGGGGCGGCTCATGAGAACTGCCCGCGTCTTGACCGGAGTCGCCTGAAAGCCGATGCCGTCGTCGGCGAAGAAGGCGATGAACGATTCGCGCACGCCGCGCTCCACACTCGTGCGCGCGAACGCACGCTCCGCCTCGACGAGCGACGCGAGCGCGGGCGAAGGCTTCTCGTTCTGCGGCAGACCCGCGACGGTCAGCGACAAAAGCGCGATGACGGTTGCCAGGCTTCGTCTCATCTTAACCTTTCTACAAATGCTGTGATCTAAATGGAATTGTAGGGGCAGGGTTTATCCCTGCCCGCCGCGCGCCAGCGCGAATTGAGTCCGATCATTCAATGCTAGATGACCGTGGATCGTTTGAGCGACCTCACGGTCGCTTGCGGGCAGGGACGAGCCCTGCCCCTACAAATTACTTCGCGCGGCGCGTGCTTCTTCAATGCGCGCTTCGGCGAGTTCGTCCGCCGCGCGCGCGGGCGTGATCTTGCGCTCGTCCGCCGCGCGGAAGATTTCGAGCAGCGTGTCGTAGATCGCTTCGACCTTCGCGCGCGCACGCTCCGCAGTCCAGCCGAGCAGTTCCGTCGTGCCGTTGATGACGCCGCCCGCGTTCGCCACGTAGTCGGGCGCATAGAGTATGCCGCGCCGCGCCAACTCGTCGCCGTGTCGCGCTTCCAAGAGTTGGTTGTTCGCCGCACCCGCGACGACCTCGAAAGTGAAGCGCGGGATCGTCTCGTCGTTGACGACGCCGCCGAGCGCGCACGGCGCGAAGATGTCTGCGCGCGCGTCGTAAATCTCCGGGGGCGGAACGAACTGCGCGCCGAAGTCTCTGACGACCAGCGCCGCCTTCGCCTCGTCAACGTCCGTCACGAAGAGGCGCGCGCCGGCTTCCGACAACTCACGCGCGAGGTGGTAGCCGACGTGCCCGCAGCCTTGCAGGGCGACCGCGCGCCAGCCCAGCTCGTCCGTGCCCCAGCGATATTTCGCAGACGCCTGTATCGCGCGAAACGTGCCGTGCGCCGTGACGGGCGAAGGATCGCCCGAACGCCCGATGAGCCCCGCGACGTAAGTAGTCTCCTGCCGCATGATCTCCATGTCTGCGGGCGAAGTGTTCACATCCTCCGCCGTGATGTAAGTTCCGCCGAGCGATTCGACGACGCGACCATGCGCGCGGAAAACCTTCTCGCGATCAATCTCGCGCGTGTCGCCGATGATGACGGACTTGCCGCCGCCGAAGGGCAGACCCGCGAGCGCGTTCTTGTAGGTCATGCCGCGCGCGAGGCGGAGCGCGTCCGTCAACGCCTCGTCTGTCGTCGCATAGTTCCAGAGTCGCGTGCCGCCGAGCGCCGCCCCAAGTGCTGTGCTGTGGATGGCAATGATGGCGCGGTAGCCGATCTCTTCGTCCGTGCCATAGATGATCCGCTCGTGCCCCGACGCCGCGACGTCTTCAGAAATGATCTTTAACATGCGCCCTCCCGGTTTATACTCCGATCCGCTTTCGCGGGGATAGGCGACAAGCTTCGGCGCATTGGTGGAACAGATGTCAACTCATTGCGCCGCGTTGTCGCAGGTAAGGAAACATTTCGCTTGCACGAATTTGAAAAAATGGATCGACGCGCGCGCGGGCAACTCCTGCGCGTGCTCGGCGTCGGCTTCGGTCTCGCCGTCATCGTCGGAAACACCATCGGCGCAGGGATTCTGCACACGCCGGGCGACGTGGCGAGGCAGTTGCCGAACGTCTGGCTCTTCCTCGGCGTCTGGGTCTTGGGCGCAACTTACGCGCTGCTCGGCGCGAACGCCGTCGCGGAACTCGGTACGATGCTGCCGCGCTCCGGCGGTCAGTACGTCTTCGCGCGTCGCGCGCTCGGCGACTACGCGGGCTTCGTCGTCGGCTGGAGCGACTGGCTCTCGACCTGCGGCACGACCGCCGCCGTCTCCTTCGTCATAGGCGACTACGCGGGCGCGCTTCTGCCTGCGCTCGCCGGGAAGACCGTGCCTGTCGCCGTTTTGGTGACCGTCGTCTTCGCACTCATCCAGTGGCGCGGCATACGTTGGGGCGGCGCGGTGCAGAACGCGACGAGCCTCTTAAAGTGCCTTGCCTTCGTCGCGCTCGTCGCCGCCTGCTTCATCTTCGGCGGCGGCGTGCGAGCTAACGCGGCGAGCACGACGGCTGCGACGGCGCATGGGCTCACGTTTGTCTTCGCGCTCGTCCTCGCGCTGCAAGCCGTGATCTACACTTACGACGGCTGGGCGGGCGTGGTTTACTTTTCCGAGGAGGTCGAAGACCCCGCGCGCGACATCCCGCGCGCGCTCTTCGGCGGCGTGCTCCTCGTGATGGCGATCTATCTGCTCGTTAACCTCGCGCTTCTCTACGTGCTGCCGCTTGCGACGATAGCCGGGCAAGACCTCGCCGTCGGCGTGGCGGCGCAAGCCATCTTCGGCGCGGGGGGCGAGCGCGTCATACGCGCTTTGACCATCGTCTCGATGCTGAGCGGACTGAACGCCTATCATCTGATGGCGACGCGTGTGCTCTACGCCATGAGCCGCGACCGGCTTTTCTCGGAGCGTGCCGTGCGCGTCAACGCGGGCGGCACGCCGACGGTCGCGCTCTTTGTGAGCTGCGCGGTCGCCGTCGCCTTCATTGTGCTCGGCGGCGCGTTTGCCAAGATCATCGCCGCGCTCGCCTTCTTCTTCGTGGCGATCTACATGATGACCTTCGCCTCGCTCTTCGTCTTGCGATGGCGCGAGCCGCAAACCCCTCGACCGTTTCGCGCGTGGGGCTACCCTTGGACGACCGGGCTCGCGCTCGTCGGCTCGGTCGTCTTTCTCTTCGGCGCGGTCGCCGCCGATCTCGCGGGCGAGACGCGCGACAGCCTCTACGCGCTCGGTCTGCTTGCGGCGAGCTACCCGGCGTATAGACTGATCAAGTTGATCGAGCGACCGCGCTAGGCGTTCAAGCTTTAATGAGGAGAGATATGTGTTTCAAAGATCGCGTGCGTCGAATGCTTGTTAATAAGCTCCCGGCTTATGACAGACAATAGCCAATCCGAAATTGGCATCCGCGAGATCGTGTCTCTCGAAGAGATGGGCGCGGTTGAGGAGCTGCAACGCGAGGTGTGGGAGTGCGCGGACTTGGATGTCGTGCCGCGCATGATGCTGCATCCGGCGCGTGAGGTCGGCGGCACACTCGTCGGGGCTTACGACGGCGCGCGGCTCGTCGGCTTCGCCTTCGGCTTCGTCGGCTTGGAGCACGGGCGGCTCGTGCTCCACTCGCACATGCTCGCCGTCAGACCCGCCTATCGCGGGCGCAGCCTCGGCTACAGGTTAAAGTTCGCGCAGCGCGAGCGCGCGCTCGCCGAAGGGATCGCCGTGATGACGTGGACGTTCGACCCGCTTCAGAGCCGCAATGCTCACCTTAACTTCGCGCGGCTTGGCGTCACCAGCGACGCTTACCGCGTCAACTACTACGGCGACGTTTCGACGAGCCCGCTTCATCGAGGCACGGGCACGGATCGACTCTGGGTAACATGGCATCTCGACAGCCCTCGCGTCGTGCGGAGGATCAACGAGGCGCGCGCCGAACTCGAACGAGCACGCGTCGAGCTTGATCAAGCCACGCCGCTTGTCAGTCTTGGCGCGGGCGGTTCGCCCGAAGCCGGGTGGCTCGCTAAGGGCGCGCACGGCGGTCTCGTCTCAATTGAGATTCCCGAAGACATCAACGAGCTACAGAGACAAAACCCGGAACTCGCGCGCCGTTGGCGCGAGGCGACGCGCGGGGCGTTTCAAGCGGCTTTGTCCGACGGGTACGTCGTCGAAGAATTTTTCCGCGTCGAGCGGAACGGGCGGCGCGCAGGCGCG
>JAVXVR010000437.1:0-5720 GCA_032230165.1 Acidobacteriota bacterium
TCTGGGAAACCTTCTGTTGCGCGCCGGGCGTGAGACGGAAGCCGTCACAGAGTTGCGCAGCGCGGCTGAGTCTGACCGCGAGCTGCGAGGTCCGATCTTCGCCTCGGTGTGGAGCATCTATAACGGCGACGTGGATCGCGTCACGGCGGCAGTTGCCGAGACGCCCTCGGTACGCGCCGAGCTGATCGAGTACCTCGTCAGGCAGAAGCGCGTGGACGATGCGCTGCGCCTGTGGTCGTCGCTCAGCCCGCAGGACAAGAGAAGGCAGCATGCCGCGGGCGAGACGCTCGCGCGCGGGCTGCTCGAAAACCGGCGCTACGGTGCGGCGCTCGAAGTCACGCGCGGCGGCGCGGGCGAAGACTTGCGCGCCGGCGTCGGGCAGGTGGCGAACGGCGGCTTCGAGTACGAGATCGGCGCGCCGGGGAAGGATCGGTTCGGGTGGACGGCGACGCCCGTCGCGCAGGCGCAGATCGGGATCGATCCGCGCACCATGCACAGCGGCGCGCGCTCTTTGCGCATCACCTTTAACGCGCCCTCGTCCATCGCCTTCGCCAACGTCACGCAACTCGTCGTCGTTGAGCCGGGCGCGCGCTACCATCTGGAGTTCTTCGTCCGCACGGAGGCGGTCAAGAGCGTGAGCACGCTCGCCGTCGATGTCGTAAGCGGCGCGGCGAACGGGAAAGTCCTCGCCGCCTCCGCGCCCGTGCCCAACGGTACGAACGACTGGCAGCAGGTCAGCGTCGAGTTCATCGCACCGACCGACACGGACGGCGTCGTGCTGCGGATCAGACGAGAGCCTTGCACCGAAGAGGCGTGTCCGATCTTCGGGAAGATTTGGTATGACGACTTTAACCTCCAACGAGCCAACGCGACGGGAAGCGCGCGCCCGGCGGGCGGCGACAGCAGCCGTGCCGTCACGCCCGCGCGCTGACGTGCCGCGCACCGTCGCGAGCCGCTTCATCATCCTCGCACTGTGTCTGGCGGTCGTGCTCTCCGCGCTCGCCTTCGGCACGGTGCATAGCTGGTCGCTCGCCATCTTTCAGGCGGGCGCGGGCTTCGTCGCCGTGGCGTGGGCGGCAGACGCCTGGCGCACACGTCGGCTGCGCCTGAGCTTCAACCCGCTGCAACTGCCGCTCCTCGGGCTCGCCGTCATCGGACTCGTCCAACTGTTCCCTTTGAGCGGCGCGGGCGACGCGATTAATCCGGGCGTCGCTGCTGCCCAACCTATCTCGCTCGATCCGTTCACGACGCGACTCGTCATCGTGCAGATCGGCGCGCTGCTGATTTACTTCGCCGCCGCGCTCTCCTTCATTGACAGCCCGCGACGCCTGCAACTGATGGCGCGCCTCTGCATGATCTTCGGCTTCCTGCTCGCCATCTTCGGCATGGCGCAGTACTTCGTCAGCCCCGACAAGATTTACGGCTTACGCGAGACGAAGCAGTCGCTCGGCTTCGGTCCCTTCATTGACCGCCACCACTTCGCGGGCTACATGGAGCTGACGCTCGCGCTCCCGCTCGGCTACCTCTTCTCCGGCGCGGTCGAGCGCGACAAGAGATTCCTCTACGGCTTCCTCGCCGTCGTGATGGCGATGGCGCTCGTGCTCACGAACTCGCGCGGCGGGATGTTGAGCCTCGCGGCGGAAGTGATGTTCGTCGTCGTCGTCTCGGCGGGCATCAGACGCGGCGGTCAGGGCGAGGAGCACGATGAGAGTCGTGGGGCGCGTTTGGGTCGCGTCGCGCGCCGCGCGGGTCTCGGCTTCGCGCTGCTCGCGGGACTTTTCATCGTCGTGCTCTTCTTCGGCGGCGAGGGCGCGCTCACGCGTCTCGTCGGCTCGGTCAACACGGACGATCCGACCACGGGTCGCTTGCAGTTCTGGCGCGCGACCACCGCGATGATCACAGATCACCCGCTCGCGGGCGTCGGGCTCGGCGCGTTCGGCGTCGCCTACAGCAGCTACGATCAGACCAACGGTCGCCTCTATCGTCTGGAGCAGGCGCACAACGATTACCTGCAAATCGTCTCGGACGCGGGGGTCGTGGGCGCATTGCTCGCGCTTCTATTCGTCGCGCTGCTCTTCCGCGCGGGCTTCAAGCGTCTGGAGTCGCACGACAAGACGCGGCGCGCCGTCGCGCTCGGCGCGCTCACCGGCTGCTTCGCCGTCCTCGTCCACAGCTTCTTCGACTTCACGCTCCACACCACCTCGAACGCGCTCCTCTTCCTCATGCTCGCCGCGCTCGCGACCATGAACGGGCGCGTCGAACAGCCGAGCCGCAAGCGACGCCGCCGCACGCCACCTGAGAGCGAGGCGGGCGCGCAGAGGGAAGCGGGAACGACGACGGGCGACGCGGTGAACGTCGCCGCGCCGGACGAAAGTATCAGCGCGTCGGACGGAGAAATAGCGGGCACGGCGAACGCGGCGGGCTAATGTGCGCGCGCCGCGCGGGCGGGATGCGCGGCGAAGAATTTTTAGCCGCACTCCACGCGAGACTCACGGAGGGATGATGAGGGTACTGGTGACAGGCGGCGCGGGGTTCATTGGCTCACATTTGTGTGAGCGCCTGTTGGCTTCAGGGCACGACGTGCTCTGCCTTGACAATTTTTTCACGGGGCGGCGCGAGAACGTCGCGCACCTCTTGGGCGAGAGCCGCTTCGAGCTTGTGCGCCACGACGTGATCGAGCCCATCCTCCTGGAAGTCGATCAGATTTACAACCTCGCGTGCCCCGCCTCGCCCGTCCATTACCAGTTCAACCCGGTCAAGACCGTCAAGACCAACGTCATGGGCACGATCAACATGCTCGGGCTCGCCAAGCGCGTCCACGCGCGCATCCTTCAAGCTTCGACCTCTGAAGTCTATGGCGATCCGGAAGTTCATCCGCAGACAGAGGACTACTGGGGTCACGTCAACCCGATTGGCATTCGATCATGTTATGACGAAGGTAAGCGCATCGCCGAGACTTTGATGATGGACTACCACCGGCAGAACGGCGTGGACATACGCATCGCGCGGATATTTAACACCTATGGACCAAGGATGCTGGAGAACGACGGGCGCGTGGTGTCGAACTTCATCGTGCAGGCGCTCGGCGGCGACGAGTTGACGCTCTACGGCACGGGCGAGCAGACGCGCTCGTTCTGCTACGTAGATGATCTGGTCGAGGCGCTCATGCGACTGATGAACGCGGAAGGGGCGGACGGCGTGAGCGCGAGCGAGCCCGTCAACCTCGGCAATCCCGGTGAGTTCACGATCAAACAACTGGCTGAGGAAGTGGCGCAACTGTGCGGCAGGGAAGTGAAGATCAAGTATTGCCCGCTGCCGCAGGACGACCCGCGCCAGCGCCGCCCCGACATCTCGCGCGCCGAGCGACTCCTCGGCTGGACGCCCCACATCCCCCTGCGCGAAGGCTTGCAGAAGACGATCTCGTACTTTGCTGCGCGCGTGAAGAGCCGTGACCAGTGACAGGTGATAAGTGACAAGCAAGACGGGTTCTCGGATTTGCTTGTCACTTGTCACCTGTCACCTGTCACTTGTCACCAAGTTAAGATGAGTGAGCCCGCCGACATCTCGCGCGACGCGCAGGGGACGCTGCCGGGGGTGTGTCTCTCCGCGCTCGTGCGGCACGCCAAGCCCGACGCCCTCAATCACAGGCGCGGAGGCGAGTGGCAGCACATCGCGGGCGCGGAGTTCGTCCGCCGCGTGCGCTCGGTCGCCCTGGGCTTGCGCGCGCTCGGTGTCCGCCGGGGCGACCGTGTCGCGCTCCTTTCGGAGAACCGGCCCGAATGGTCGCTCGCAGACCTCGCCATCCTCAGCCTCGGCGCGGTCAACGTCCCCATCTACACGACGCAGGCGGTCGAGCAAGTCCGCTACATTCTCACAAACTCCGAGGCGCGCGTCCTCTTCGTCTCGAACCGCCGCATCTTCCGCCACGCGCGCGCAGGCGTCGAGGCGGCGGGCGTCGAGCGCGTCATCTTCTTCGACGCGGACGCGGCGGCGGAGGCGACGGGCGCGACGACGCTCGCTGAAGTAGAGCGCGCGGGCGCGGAGCAAGACGAACGTGAGCCGCGCGCGTTCGACGAAGCGGTCGCCGCGCTTCAGCCGGAAGACCTCGCGACGATCATCTACACTTCGGGGACGACGGGCGAGCCCAAAGGGGTCATGCTCACTCACCGCAGCTTCGTCTCGAATGTTTATGCAATCACCGCCGCACTGCCAATTCGCTCATCCGACGTGTCGCTCTCCGTCCTGCCCCTCTCGCACATCTTCGAGCGCACGGTCTTCTACGTCTTCTGCTGGAACGGCGTCGCCGTCCACTACGCGCCGTCGGTCGATCAGCTCGGGGAGTATTTGAAAGATGTGCGCCCGACGATCATGACCGCCGTGCCGCGCATGTTCGAGAAGGTTTATCACCGCATCCTCAAGCAGGGCATGGCGGCGCAAGGCTGGCGGCGAAAACTTTTCGAGTGGTCGCTCGAAGTAGGCAGGCGTCACGCGGAAATCTGTGATCGACGCGAGATAGTCCCGCCGCTCGTCGAACTTCAACACAACATCGCGAGCCGTCTCGTCTTCTCCAAATGGCGCGCGGGCGTCGGCGGTCGCCTCCGCTACTTCGTGTCGGGCGGCGCACCCCTCTCGCCCGCTCTCTCGTTCGCCTTCCTCGGCGCGGGCATTCCCGTCCTGCAAGGCTACGGCATGACAGAGACGTGCATCACCTCCGCGAACCGGCCCGACGACAACAAGGTCGGCTCGGTCGGCGTCCCGTTCCCCGGCATCGAGATGAAGATCGGGCAGGACGGCGAAATCCTCGTGCGCGGCGCAAACGTGATGCGCGGCTACTACCGCAAGCCGGAAGAAACGCGCGCCGTCTTCACCGAAGACGGCTGGTTCAAGACGGGCGACGTGGGCTTCGCGGATGAGCACGGGCACTTCTTCATCACGGATCGGATGAAGGAGTTGTTCAAGCTGTCGAACGGCAAGTACATCGCGCCGCAGCAGATCGAAAGTCTCATCAAACAGAGCGCGCTCGTCAATCAGGTGGTCGTCGTCGGCGCAGGTCGAAAGTCGCCCGCCGCGCTCATCGTGCCTGACTGGGAGGCTCTGCGCGGCGCGCTGTCGGAAAACGGGAAAAGTGAAGACGGCGCGCGCACGAACGGGAAGACTGATCACGCCGCGATGAGCCGCGACCACGAGGCAGTGCGTCTGGTGCAGCGCGAGGTCTCACAACTGACCGCGACGCTGCACGACTACGAGCGCGTGCGCCGCGTCGCGCTTCTCGCAGAAGAGTTCTCCATTGACGGCGGCGAGCTGACGCCGACGCTCAAGGTCAAGCGGCGCGTGATCGACGAGAAGTTCGGCGCGTTGATCGAGGAGTTGTACGACGGCGCGGGCGCGAAAGGGGATTGAAACCGTTTCAGTGTTATCAGTGTGGAGAGAAACGCGTGGGCGAAGGTGGAAGTTGAGAGCAGCGCTGTGGCGGATGAGTTCGGAGCTTGCGCGTGTGTTGTTTGACCGCTTTCGACGGGGACGAAAGTGTCAGGCGTCGGTTAGCGTGAGGCTGCTCGTATCGTAGATGGCTTCGACGGTGCGGGCGATGTCGCTCGCCGAGAACGTCAGTAGGTCTTTGGCGAGGCGGTAGAGATGCCAGGGCATTCGCGCGGGCTGGAACGTGGGCGCGCCCTGCGGCATGAACTTCGAGAGCAGGTGGAGTTCAGCATCGCAGAAAT
>JAVXVR010000493.1:0-13888 GCA_032230165.1 Acidobacteriota bacterium
GCGTCTATCAAGACCTCGACACGGACGTGCAGCTCGTCTCGCTTGATCGCGAAAACCGGCTGAGCTACACGCGACTCAAGCTCTGGGTGCGTCATTACCCCGCGCCGGAAAGGCTGTGGGTGAAAACCTACTTTTTCACGCCCGACGACCCTTCGCGTCGCGTCTGGTCGAGCGCGCCTGTGGAGCTGCGCGAGCCCTTCTTTGACGGCAACGCCGCGACCGTCAATGTCGCCGCCACTTGTGACTGGTGCGGCAATACCGACACGCCGACGGGCGGCTTCTTCGCGCGCGTTCAGGTCTCGACCGATGCGGAAGCGACGAGCCTTCCCAGTTATGATCAGTTCTTCGACATCACGACCGCCGCGCCCGTCGTCGTGCACTTCGAGCCGCGAGCACACCCTTGAGCACGCGAATTAATTTTCGTCGCCCGCGCAAGTTTCCTCCGCCGCGCGCATTCAAGAGACGTGACCAAGCACGAAGACTCTCGGCGAAACCGCAGGAGGACTTTCCCCATGATGCACGAACGACGACGCACGCGCGCAGCGCAGACCGACCCGCACCCTCAATATTTCAACGCACCGAAATCCGTCAAACAACTTCTCGCACTCTCGCTCGTCGCTGCGCTGCTCTTCTCAGCCTGCCAGCGAGAACGTCAGAGCGCGGCGCAGTATGACGATGTAGTGTCAAACCAAAGCTCGCAAGCCAACTCCAACAGTCCGCGCCCTCAACCGACCGGCTTGTTCACGATCAACGATGAGCGCGCGGTAGCAAATATCAACAAGGTCGCGCCCGCCGAGGGTGAGTTCAACACTGAGAACTACAGCCACATCGAGGAGAACCCTTTCCTCGCCGCCGCGCGCTCTCCGCTCTCGACCTTCTCGGCGGACGTGGACACCGCGTCGTACAGCAACACGCGCCGCTTCCTCTCGTCGGGTCAACTGCCGCCGAAGGATGCCGTCCGCATCGAAGAACTCGTCAACTACTTCGGCTACGACTACCCGGAGCCCGCGGGCGACGCGCCCTTCTCTGTCACGACCGAAGTCTCCGCCTGCCCCTGGGACGAAGCGCACCGCCTCGTCCGCATAGGCTTGCAGGGCAAGCGTCTGAGCCGCGAAGAGCTGCCGCCCGCCAATCTCGTCTTCCTCGTTGACGTGTCGGGCTCGATGGAAGAGCCGAATAAGCTGCCGCTCGTGCAGCAGTCGCTGCGCCTGCTCGCCGAACAGTTGTCTGCGCGTGATCACATCGCCGTCGTCGTCTATGCCGGATCGAGCGGACTCGTGCTGCCTTCAACTTCGGGCGAGCGCAAAGGCGAGATCATCGCCGCGCTCGACTCTCTCAAAGCCGGCGGCTCGACGAACGGCGGCGAGGGCATCCAGCTCGCCTACCGCATCGCCAAAGAGAACTTCATACGCGGCGGCGTCAACCGCGTCGTCCTCGCCACGGACGGCGACTTCAACGTCGGCGTCACAAGCGAGGGCGATCTCGTGCGCCTCATCGAGGCTGAGCGACAGGGCGGCGTCTTCCTCTCCGTCCTCGGCTTCGGCACGGGTAACGTGAAAGACTCGACGATGGAGAAGCTCGCCGATCACGGCAACGGCAATTACGCCTACGTTGATTCGTTCGCTGAGGCGCGCAAAGTCCTCGGTCAGCAGGCGGGCGGCACGCTCGCGACGATTGCGAAGGACGTGAAGCTACAGGTCGAGTTCAACCCGCATGAGGTCGCGGGCTATCGTCTCATCGGCTACGAGAACCGTCTGCTTCGCGACGAGGATTTCAACGACGACACGAAGGACGCGGGCGAGATCGGCGCGGGTCACACCGTCACGGCGCTCTACGAGGTCGTCCCCGCCGGTCAGAAAATTCCTGGCGGCGACGTTGACGCGTTGAAGTATCAGAAGCCGCCCGCGCCGAGCGAGCACGCCGCGAGCCGCGAGATGTTGACGCTCAAGGTGCGCTACAAAGAGCCGCAGGGCGAAGAGAGCAAGCTGCTGAGCGTCGCCGTCGCGGACACGGGCGGCTCCTGGCAAGCGGCATCAGACAACTTCAAGTTCGCTTCGGCGGTCGCGGCGTTCGGGATGCTTTTGCGCGACTCGAAGTTCAAAGGCGCGGCGAGCTACGAGTCTGTCGCCTCGCTCGCGCGCTCTTCGGCGGGCGCAGACCCGCAAGGCTACCGGCAGGAGTTCGTCCGCCTCGTCGAAACCGCACGCACGCTTGCGCGCCAGAGCGCGCGCAACTAGCTCGACCCTCCAACCTACGCGCGGCGACGCGACGAGAGAAGATTCTTCTCCCGTCGCGTTGCCACTTTAGTAGTCACCGCTTCAACCCTCGCCGCGACGCAACCCGCAAGACAATTTCTTTTTGAAAATTCGCCCGTCCATGATATAGCTTCACGCGCAAAACCGATTTCACACCGCGCCGAAACGAACACAATGAAAGATCAGGAACGTAACGATGCCGCGACGCGCGTGCCTCGCCGCACCTCGCGTCGCCGCTTCGCCAAAACAGTCGCCGCCGCCGTCGCCTTCGCGCCGCTCGCGCCCGCGCTTTTGGCGAACGCACAGACGCCGCCCGCGACGCGCGAGCCCACGGCTCCGCCCAACCCGCAGCCCACCCCTTCGCCGCAGCGCACGCCGCAGCCGCCTTCGCCGCTCGCCGAAGCTTACGGCGAAGTCGCGCGCGTGCGCTTCGGCGACAAATTGAGCACGGACGAACTCGCACGCGTCAAACGCAGCATGGGGGGCAAAGTGCGCGCGGCGGATGCCCTGCGGGGCGTGAAGCTCCAGAACTCGGACGAGCCCGACTTTGTGTTCAGCGCATAAGCTTTGCGAGAAGGCAAAAGGTAAAGGGCAAAAATAGAAACCTTGCGCCTTTACTTTCGCCCCGCGCCTTCCACTTTTGCTTTTTAATTTTTCCTTATTGACTTATGAACGACGACACTTTCTTCGCCTCCATTGACGAACTCTCCGCGCAGATTCGCGCGCGCAAGCTCTCGCCCGTCGAGTTGACGGAAGGATATCTCGCGCGACTCGAAAAGTATGGGCAACGTCTCGGCGCAGTCGCCCACGTCATGCGCGCGCCTGCGCTGCGAGACGCGCAAGCTGCCGAGAAAGAGATTCGCGGCGGGCACTATCGCGGCGTGCTCCACGGCATTCCCTTTGGCGTTAAAGACCTGCTTGCCACGCGCGAAGCTCCAACCACCTGGGGCGCGACGCCGTACAAGGATCAGCACTTCGACTTCGACGGCACGGTCGTCCAGCGTCTGAAAAACGCGGGTGCGATCCTCATCGCCAAGCTCGCGATGGTCGAACTCGCCGGAGGCATGGGCTACAACGAGGCAGACGCCGCGTGGACGGGCGCGGGTCGCACCCCTTGGAACACGGAATACTGGAGTGGCGGATCGTCTTCGGGTCCCGGCGCGGCGACCGCCGCAGGTCTCGTACAGTTCGCCATCGGCTCGGAGACATCAGGCTCGATCCTCACGCCATCGGCTTACTGCGGCGTGTCGGGCTTGCGTCCGACCTACGGCTTTGTCTCGCGGCACGGCGCGATGGCGCTCTGTTGGACTCTGGACAAGCTCGGTCCGATGTGTCGCTCGGCGGCTGACTGTGGTCATGTCTTGAACGCGCTCGCCGGGCGTGACCCGCTCGACCCGACCTCGCGCGACAGCAACTTCCGCTACCCGAACTCAAAGCGGAGCGGCGGAAAGAAAACGCCGCTCCGGCTCGCCATCTTGAAGGACTCTTACGAGAAGACGCAGGACGCCGTGCGCGACAACTTCCTCGCGTCGCTCGAAGCGCTGAAGAAGATCGAGCCCGGCGTGCAGATCACGAAGGACGTGACGCTTCCCGACTTTCCTTACGGCGCAGTGGTCGGCACGATTGTTGACGCCGAGGGCGCGAGCGCGTTTCGCGATCTCATCGAGTCGGGTCGCGTGAAAGAACTCGCCTCGCCATCGGGGCGCTTGGGCGGCTACACGGCATCGCTCGTCACAGCGGTCGATTACCTGCACGCGATGCGCCTACGCGCGCCGATGCGACGGGCTTGGGCGGAGATGTTCAAGAAGTACGACCTGCTCGTCGCGCCTTCGCGCTCGACGGTGGCGAATCCGGTCGCGAAGACTTTCGATCAAGGGTGGCCCCCCGCGCCCGCCTCGTCGCCCATCGGCGCGTCGAACGCCGTCGGCGTGCCCGCCATCTCCGTCCCTAACGGCTTCGGGCTGATGGGCTTGCCCACAGGCATCCAGTTCGTCGCGCCCGCATGGGGCGAGGGTGCGCTCATAGACATCGCCACGCGCTACCAGCAGGCGACCGACTGGCACAAGCGACGACCGACGTTGTCCTAAAACGATGAAGTAGGAACGATAAACGATTAAATGAAGACGATCCCTCTTCACTTCATCGTTTATCGTTCCTACTTCTGACTTGTCCTTTAATGTTCCCTTGCTGAAGACCGCCTACAAAATCTGCGCGTGGCTCATCATCGCTCTGGGCTGCGCGCACCTGCTCTTCACGCTGCACGATTACGACGAGTTTTCGATGCGCGCCTTCTACTTTTTCGGCTCCGGGCTGGCAATCGTCTTTGCGGGCTTCCTCAACGTCGCGCTCATCCGCGACGGCGGGCGGGATCGCGTGATCCGCGCTCTCTGCCTGATTGCGAACGCCATCACAGCCATCCTCTTCGCCGCCGGTCTCATGCTGATGCGCCAGCCGCAAGTCTTCGTCGGCGTCGCGCTCTTCACCTTCGTCACCGTCGCCGCGCTGCTCACGCCGAAGAAATTTAATCATTGATCCATTGGCTCATTTGATCATCGAAACAATGATCAAATGAGCCAATGGATCAATTCCCCAACAGTCGCGGCAGATCAAGCATCAGGGCGACCGTGCCGTCGCGCAGATCAATCGCGCCGGAGACGCCGCGCCAGTGCGTGGCGTGACGACCGAGGCTGCGGACGAGCACGTCGCGGCGTCCCGTTACTCGCCCAAGCGTGAGGGCAATGAGCCGCGTCGAGCCTTCGCCGTCCACACCTGCTTCCGCGTCTTGCGCGTCATTGTTTCGCGCATCATCGGCGCGCACGATGGCGACTTCGACGCGCTCGCCTTCGCCGCGCGAAGGCGTTGACGCTTGTCCCAACAGGTCGCCCAAGTTGACGAGCGGTAGATGTTGTTCGCGCCAGCGGACGGTTCGCGCATCTGCGTCGTCGCTTACTTTCAAGTCTTCGGGCGGAATCGTCTCGACGACGCGGCTTGCGTCGAGCGCGTAAGGGAAGCCGCACGCTTCGACGAGCACGGCGGGCACGAGCGCGATGGCGAGCGGGAGGTTTAGCTCAAAGGTCGTCCCCACGCCAGCGCGCGTGCGGACGCGCACCTCGCCGCCTGCCTGCTCGATCTCGTGCTCGACGGCGTCGAGCCCGACGCCGCGCCCCGAACTCATCGAGACGCTCGCGACGGTGGAAAAACCGGGACGAAAGATGAGCCGCAGCGCCTGCGCCTCGCTCACGCCCGACCCTTCGCCGATGAGACCCTGTGCGCGCGCCGCGCCCTCGACACGCGCCGCGTCGATGCCGCGCCCGTCGTCGGCGACGCTCACGCGCACGCGGCTGCCCTCGACGCGCGCCTCGATCCGCACGCGACCGCGTTCGGGCTTGCCCGCCGCTCGCCGCTCCTTCGGCGACTCGATGCCGTGATCCACCGCGTTGCGCAACAGGTGCGCGAGCGGCTCGGCGAGACGATCAACCGCCGAACGCTCGACGCGCGCCTCGCCACCCTCGATCTCGATCTCGACACGCTTGCCCGCGCGGCGTGCGGCGACACGCGCGGCGCGCGCGGCGCGCTCAAACATCCGCGCCAGCGTCCGCATCCGCAGAGCCATAACACGCTCGACCAGCGCGTGGAAGTTTTGTTGGAGGCGCGGCGCGACCTCGTCGATCCGCGCCGCTCCTTCCTTAGCTGACGAAGTGCGCGCCACATCGAGCGCGCGCACCGCGTCGTCAAACAACTCGTTCGCGGCGAAGACCAGCTCGTCCAACTCTTCGAGCGGCACGCGCACGGACGCGGGCGTTGCACTCGGTAACGACTGCGCACCCGCCGCCTCGCGCTCTTCCCATGCGCCCCGCGACTCATCATCGGTCGCCGTCGCCGCGTCGCTCTCCGCAGCAGACGACCCCGTTACCGCAGCATTAGTTGCCGCCGCCTCTGTCTGTATTGCATCGCGCATGGGCGCGTCTGCTCCTGATGAGAGCGCAACGACCCGTGCGGCGAAAGGCGCGAGCAGCGTCGCCAACTCTTCCGGCGACGCGCTCGCCGCGCCGAGAAGGCGTAGGCTGATCCGCGCAGGCTCGACCGTTTCGCTGCCCGGAAGAGTCGCGACGATCTCGACCGAATCGCGAAGCGCATCCGTCAACTGATTGAATTTTTCGTCGAAGTCCGAGAGATCGAACGCGACTTCGATGAGCGCGGCGCGCGCGCCTTCTGTGATCGCCTCGCCGAGGCGCTGCCGCTCACGCGCGCTGAGCAGCGCGGCGACCTCTGCGGGCAGAGACGCGAGCGCGTCGGCTGATGAGTCGTCCGCCGTTGAGCCGTCCGCTTCGGCGGAAACGTCTGCACGATGATCTATGAGTTGTCGCAGGCGCGCGACAACGTCAGAAGTGGCGGGCGCTTCGACGCCGCGCGCGGCGGCTTCGACGAGTCGCGAGAGGGCTTCGGTCGCGTCCTCGCAGGCGTCGAGCACTGCGTCGTCCGCCGCAAGCCGACTGGCGCGCACGGCGTCGAGTAGATTTTCGAGTTCGTGCGCGAGGTGGCTGGCGGCTTCAAGGCGCGGGAGCGTGGCGGCTGAGCCCTTGAGCGTGTGCGCGTGGCGGAAGGTCTGATCGACGAGAGCGCGGCGCTTCTGCCCCGTGAGCGAAGCGGCGCGACGCAACTCGCTGATGTCGGCGAAGAGCGAATCGATCAGCTCTTCGGCTTGCGCGAGGAAGTCTTGCGGGAGTGGCGCGTCCATCAAGAGACAAAGTCCGAAGTTTCGCGCCCGAAGTCAAGAGGAAACTTTCCTCGGACTCCGTGCGCGACGCTTCGGACTCGTGATTTTCTGCGCGGAGTGCGCCGACTTCAAGAGGCGGAGGCGAGGCGACCTTTGTCGTCTTCACCGTTATCTTCACCGTCGCCGCCCTCGTCGTCGCCCTCGTCGTCTTCGCCGTCGCGCGTCGCGTCGCCTTCGCCGTCATCCTCAACAGCGCCTTCTTCTTCGTGCTCGGTCGCCAACACCGATTCGGGCTGCGGGCGTTCTTCGTCGAGGTCGCGCTTGACGGCGTCGAGGATGCCGTTGATGAACTGCGTGGCTTCGTAAGTTGAAAAGCGGCGGGCGACTTCCAGAGCCTCGTTGATGGCGACGGTGCGCGGCGTGGGTTCGTAGAGGAATTCGTAAACGGCGAGGCGGAGGACGTTGCGATCCACGATCGCCATGCGCGAGATGCGCCAGTGCTCGGCGCGAGATTTGATCCGCTCGTCGATCTCTGTGATGTGCGCGAGCGTGCCCGTCACCAGCCGCGTGGCGAACTCGCGCGCCGCCTCGTCCAACTCCTCGCCGAGCTGCGACCAGTAGTCGCGCACCAACTCGTCCGGACGCACAGCCGTCTTCGGGCGATCCGCCGTACCCGTCGCCACATCAGCCGCAAAGAGCATCTGCAAGGCACTCTCGCGCGCCTTACGCCTTAAACCCATATGATAACTTCGGTGACAGGTGACAGGTAACGGGTGACAGGTAAGACAAGTTCTGACTTGTCACCCGTCACGATTTACCTGTTACGTCTTTATAAAGATTGACTAGCTCGACGGCAGCCATCGCCGCGTCAAACCCCTTGTTGCCAGACTTCACGCCCGCGCGATCAATCGCCTGCTCGACCGTGTCCGCCGTCACGACGCCATAGACGACGGGAATGCCCGAAGACATCCCGGCTTGCGCGATGCCCTTCGTCACCTCGCCCGCGATGTATTCGAAATGCGGCGTCTCGCCGCGGATCAAAGTGCCGAGACAGATGACGGCGTCGAACTTGCCCGACTGCGCGAGCTTGCTTGCGAGGAGCGGAATCTCGAACGAGCCGGGCACGCGGAAGTGCTCGACGTTGCTCTCGGACGCACCGAGACGCTCTAACGCATCGAGCGCGCCCTCGACCAGCCGCGATGTGAGCAGATCGTTCCAACGGCTCGACACGACAGCGAAGCGAAAGCCCTCGGCGTTCAAACGTCCTTGATGCGTCACGGGCTGCACGATAGTTTCAGGCGACTCCGATCATGTTCGGGTGTGAAGACGTTTGAAGTATAGGAAACGGAGTGACAAGTGACAAGTGACAAGCAAGAATTTGTTTTCCTTATCACTTGTCACTTGTCACTTGTCACTTGTTACTTGTCACTGCCCTCTGAAAGAGGGCTTGCGCTTTTCGAGGAAGGCGCGCGTGCCTTCGCGCACGTCTTCGGTTGAGAAGAGTCGGCTAAAGAGTTCGGCTTCGAGCGCGAGACCTTCTGCGAGCGGGAGTCGCGCGCCCCGCGTGACGGCTTCGAGGCAGGCGCGCACGGCGAGTGGCGCGTGCTCGCTTGTGGCGCGCGCGAGCGATTCGGCTTCCGTCATCAGTTGATCTCGTTCGGCGACGCGGTTGACGACGCCGAGCCGCTGTGCCTCGTCCGCCGCGAGCGCATCACCCGCGAGCATTGCGGCGAGGGCGCGACCAGTGCCGACGGCGCGCGCGAGCCTTTGTGTGCCGCCGTAAGCCGGGAGCACGCCGAGCAGGGTTTCGGGGAGTGAGAAGGTCGCGTGACGCGCGGCGACTCTGAGGTGGCACGCGAGCGCGAGTTCGCAGCCGCCGCCCGCCGCTACGCCGTTGACCGCCGCGATGACGGGGACATTGCACAACTCGATGGCGTCGCACGCCTCTTGCCCGCGCCGCGAAGTCTCGCGCGCGCCCTCCGTGTCGAGCGCAGCGAGATCGCCTATGTCCGTCCCCGCGCAGAAGGCTGCTTGACCCGCGCCCGTCAGGATCACTGCGCGCAAGGTTTCGCGAGTGTGCAGGCTCGAAAATAGCTCACGCAAACTTTCGAGCATCGCGCGTGTCAGCGCGTTGCGTTTCTCCGCGCGGTCGAGCGTGATGACGAGGAGCCAGCCGCGATCTTCAACTTTGATGTCGTCGCTCAAGGTTCTGAAAATTGTAGGGGCAGGGCTTGTCCCTGCCGGCGCGTGTCAGCGCGAATCAAGTTTCACAATTATTCGCGTTCGCAGTAGATAGAATTGATGAGCGACCTGACGGTCTCTGCGAGCAGGGGCAAGCCCTGCCCCTACATATGTGCGCGCCTCTCGCGCCCTAAACTAAGTTCATCGGTACAGGGTTCTTCGCGTCCGTGTAGTCGTAGAAGCCGCGCCCGGACTTGCGACCGTAGAGACCCGCCATGACCATGCGCTTGAGTAGGGGCGGCGCGGCGAAGCGTCGCTCGCGAAACTCCGTGAACATGATCTCGGAGATGTAGTAGGTCGTGTCGAGACCGACGAAGTCGAGCAAGGTGAGTGGCCCCATCGGGTGACCGCAGCCGAGCTTCATGCCGTTGTCTATGTCCACGATACTGCCTACACCCTCTTCGAGCGCGCGGATGGCGTCGAGCAGATACGGCACGAGCAGGCGGTTGACGACGAAGCCCGAACGGTCGCTCGCGCGCACGGGGACTTTGCCGAGTCGTCTGCCGAACTCGACCGCCTGCTCGTAAACCGCTTCGTCCGTCAGGATCGTGCGGACGACTTCGACGAGCTTCATCAAGGGCACGGGGTTGAAGAAGTGCAGACCGATGAAGCGTCGCTGCCGCTCTTGCGAGGTCGCCGTCATCATCTCTGTGATCGAGAGCGAAGAGGTGTTCGAGGCAAAGATGGTTTCAGGTCGGCAGAGTTTGTCGAGCTGTGCGTAGGTGTCGCGCTTCGTGTCGAGGTTTTCGATGATCGCCTCGATGATGATGTCGCAGTCCGAGAGGTCTTCAAATTTCGTCGTGCCACGGAGTCGCCCGCGAATCTCGCGCTGCTGCTCGGCGGTGATCGTCCCTTTCTCGGCGAACTTCGCGAGCGACTTGTCTATCCCGGCGAAGCCGCGCTCGCACAACTCATCCGAGACTTCACGCACCACTACGTCGAAGCCCGCGCTGGCGGCGGTCTGCGCGATGCCTGAACCCATCAAGCCGCAGCCGAGCACGCCTACTCTCTTAATCTCCATTGTCACAGCTCTCCCGTCTCTTAAAGTTTGATTGCTTGAATCTCCAGTGAGCGATGAGATGTCGGATGACGGAGCATCCGTATTCCTCACTTCTCTTTTTGTGCCGGACTGTTATCGCCCGACGCATGTGGCTTCTTTTCATCGCGCAGTTCGATACCGACCTTCTCGCCTTCAGACTTCACCCAGTTGTCGGAACGCTCCTCCCACGCCTTGAAGTCAGCTTCGAGCTGGCGACGCGCGTCCTTGCCTGCTTGCGCGTCGCGCGCCTTCGCGTCGAGCGCGGCGTAAGCTCGCGCGCGCACGACGAGCGCCCTCAGCTCTTTGAGCATCTGCCCTGTCCGCTCGTCGAGACCGCGTGAGGCGTCGAGCTTCTGGAGCGATGCGTCAGCCGCCACCGCATCATTGCGCTCGACCGCTGCGCGGTAACCCTCCTGCCCCGCGTTGATCGCCTCGACGTAGCCTTCGACCGTGGCGACGCTCGCGGGCTGCGTGCCCGTCGCAGTGGTGAGGCTAGCAAGCGATCGGTCGTAGTGGCGCGCGACCTCGCCGAAGGCGGCGACGACTGCGGCGAGCGCGATAAATTGCAGCGCGTGCCACGTGAAGGCGACCGAGCCGCGCTCGCCCGGTCGCTTGTAATCAACCGCGAGCGCGAAGAGCATTCCGGCGGCGAGCCCGCCGAGGTGCGCGGCGTTGTCTATGAATGGGATCGTGTAGCCGATGAAGAGGTTGATCAAAATCGTCGGCAGCATCCCCAGCCCGAAGGCGCGCTTGAACCCGTCGGGCAGTTCGTGCCGGTACTTGATGCCGAAGACGAAGAGCACACCGACGAGTCCGAAGAGCGCGCCCGACGCGCCCGCCGAGGGTCCGTCGCCGCCGCGAAAGAGGAACTGACCGACGACGCCCGGCTTGCCTCCGATGCTCGAAGCGAAGTAGCTCGCGGCGACGCCCGCCACGCCCGTCGCCACCCAGAAGAAGACGAAGCGCGCCGAGCCGTAGAGCCGCTCGACGTAAGGTCCGAGCATGAAGAGGCTGTACATGTTGACGAATAGGTGCAGCCAGCCGATGTGGATGAAGACCGGCGTGACGAGACGCCACCACTCGCCGTGATTGATCAGCGTGTTGTACTTCGCGCCGAAGACGAGCAGCACGTTCGGGTCTTCCGTCCCCACAACGCCGCCGCCCTTGATGCACATCAAGAGGAAGACGAAGACGTTGAAGGTGACGAAGACGAAGGTGAAGGTGGCGGGGCGCGTGAGCACCGCGCGCGCGAAGCGGATGGTCTCGTTGTCGTAGAGCGGTCGTGCGCCCTGCCCCGCCTCGTCGCGCGCGGGCGAGGGCGCGGCGGGCATCCCGCACGCCGAGCAAGAGGTCTCTGTCGCCCCGATGAGCGCGCCGCAGTTGCGGCACATGCTCGGTCGCCCGGCGTAAATGTTCGCTGGCTGTGACTCGGACAAAATTCTCTTTCCCGCGCCTCGCGCGACCGCGCGCTCGACTTCGAGGCGCATGCCGACCGTGCGCCCCGGTCATAATAGTTTCGGTCAAACGCGCTTGCGACCCGGCGAGTCGGCGCGCGCCGACGCTCTTCTCACGGTGATGATCGGCTCGAAGGCGATTCTAACCCGAACCGCCGGAGGCTGTCATGCGAGGGCAAGTCGCGAAAAGCACGATGAGGACTCGGACGATTACGGCGGGGCGCGAAACCTTCTTCACTCACCCATTGCTGCTCCACACGCGCCGTCGGTCTCGCTCCCGACCGTTCATTTTACTTGACCGATCACTTCCAGATTGACCGGGCGTGAGCGGCAAATTTCGTCGGTAAGCCGCCGGAAAACGCGGAAACGACGCGAAAAGTCGCCCGTTTGAAAAGCGCGCCGAATGGCACGGGCATTGTTTTGTGGAAACGAGCGGCGCTTCCCGACAGGCGTTTGAAGCCTCGCTAAAACCCTCGCCGCGACCGGAGTGAAGATGGACGTGAATGCTAGACGTGCTCTCTCTTGCCCCATGATCTTGGCGCTACGTTGAAAGACTCGACGAAAGTTTAAAGGGAGTAGACGAAATGGCTGTCAGCGTCATGAGACAAGAGACCAACGCGGCGTTTCATTCCGCGGCGGGCGAAGAGTCTCTGCGCACCTTCCCGCTCGGCGATGAGCACCGTGTTGAAGTCCTCGCTTTCCTCGCCGCACGACCCGTCCACACGGTCTACATGGCAAGCCTCATCTGCGATAACGGCATGGTGAGCCGCTTAAACCGTGGCACGTTCTACGGCTGCCGCGACGAAGAGGGTAGTCTCTTTGGCGTGGCGCTCATCGGGCATGCCACGCTCGTCGAAGCGCGCTGCGACGCGGCACTCGAAGCCTTCGCGCGTCTCGCGCGCGGTTGCCGCAGAGCGTACCTGATCCGCGGCGAGCAGGACGTGATCGACAAGTTCTGGAACTACTACTCGACGGACGACGGTGCGCGCCCGCGTCTCGTCTGCCGCGAGATGCTCTACGAGCAGCGGACGCCGTTGGCGACGCCCAAGCCCGTCCCGGAGTTGCGGCAGGCGACGCTCGCCGACATCGAAGAGGTGATGAGGGTCAACGCCGCGATGGCGGTCGCAGAGAGCGGCGTGAACCCGATGGAGCGCGATCCCATCGGCTTCCGCATCCGCACGGCGCGGCGCATCGAGCAGGGTCGCATCTGGGTCTGGCGGGACGATGCCGGGCTCGTCTTCAAGGCGGACGTGCTGGCGGAGACACCCGAAGCGGTCTATCTGGAGGGCGTCCAAGTCCGTGCGGACGAGCGCGGCAAGGGGCTGGGTCAGCGCTGCATGTCGCAGCTCGGACATGAGCTTTTGCGCCGCGCCGACGTGATTTGCCTGGTCGTCAACGAACAATCTGAGGCGGCACAGGCTTTTTATCAAAAATCGGGCTACCGTTTTTGCGGCTATTACGATACAATCTATTTGCAGGAACGTGGCGGCAACTAACCGCCGCCCCGCCGACCCTGAAGACTCGCCCCGCTGAATCCTCCTCACAACCTGAAAACACTTGAGCTTATCCACGCCGCCGAGACTGACGCGCGTGTATCGGACAGTCTGCGTCGGGCGTGAAGGGCGCTCGAACGATGACGCCAAAAACTAACCTACAATTCAATGCTCGCGTGTATCAGACGGTGATCTCCGCCGTCGGGGGCGTCCTCTGGCTGTGGGCGGTCGCGCGCCTGCACATAGATCGCTCGCCGCGCGAGCAGTTGATCCTGATCGGGCTCATGCCCGTCATGGTCTTAGCCGGGCTCTTCACGCAACACTTCCGCATGCCCTTCGGGCTCGATCTCACGCAGGAGCGGCTGACCTTCTCACTCTCGGACGCCATCGTCCTGCTCGTTGCCTACTGGTACGGCGTGTACCCGGCGATCTTCGTCGCCGGACTCGAAGGCTTCATCACCTCGCGCCGCACCGTGCGGCGCTGGTCGAGCAACCTCTTCTCCACCGGCATGATGTCGCTCGTCGCGGCGGCGTCAGCGCTCGTCATCAAGGCGGCGCTCGCCTTCGGCACGAATGCCGCCGATGCCCAGTTGCCCTTCTACCTTGCCGCGCTCGTCTTCTTCGCCGCCAGCGTCACGCACAACTTCGTCAACATGGCGTTGCTCTCGACGCTGCTCGCGATGCGGCAC
>JAVXVR010000561.1:0-3369 GCA_032230165.1 Acidobacteriota bacterium
AGGTCGGCGCGTGGCAAATGCCTGATGGCGAGGCGATGTACGCCTTCGAGGCTCGCCGCTACACGACGACGAACCTCACGCCGCAAGCGATTCACGAGATCGGTCTTACGGAAGTCAAACGCATACGCGCCGAGATGGAGTCGATCATGGCGCGGGTCGGCTTCCACGGCACGCTGCAAGACTTCTTCAAACTCCTGCGCACCGATCCGCGCTTCTACTACCAGTCGCCGGAAGAGTTGCTGAACGCCTACCGCGCGCAAGCCAAGCGCATCGAGCCGCGCCTGCTTCGAGTCTTCCGCACGCTCCCGCGCCAGCCCTACGGCGTCGAGCCGATCCCCGACAACGTTGCGCCCGACACGACGACCGCCTACTACCAGCAGGGCGCGCCCGACGGCTCGCGCGCCGGAACTTTTTACGTCAACCTCTACAAGCCTGAGACCCGACCGAAGTACGAGATGATGGCGCTCGCCCTCCACGAATCCGTCCCCGGTCATCACTTGCAGATCGCGCTCGCGCAGGAGTTGGGCGAAGTGCCGAAGTTTCGCCGCTACCAGAACGACTACACCGCGTTCGTCGAGGGCTGGGGACTCTACGCCGAATCTCTCGGCGAAGAGATGGGGCTCTACGACGACCCTTACGCGAAGTTCGGGCAACTCACTTACGAGATGTGGCGCGCCGTGCGCCTCGTCGTTGACACGGGCATCCACCAGATGCACTGGACGCGCCAGCAGGCGATTGACTACTTCATGGCGAACGCCGCCAAGACTGAACTCGACATCGTCAACGAGATCGACCGCTACATCGCCTGGCCCGGACAGGCGCTTGCCTACAAGATCGGCGAACTCAAGATCAAAGAGCTGCGAGCACGCGCCGCGCAAGCGCTCGGCAACAAGTTTGACGTGCGCGAGTTTCACGAAGTCGTCCTCGGCGCGGGCGCGATTCCGCTCGACGTGTTAGAGCGCAACGTCAATGAATGGATCGCGTCAAAGAAACGCGCCGGGTCATGAACAACTGTAGGGGCAGGGCTCGTTCCTGCCCGCCGCGCGTGAGCGCGAATGAAGTTTCGCGATCACTCGACGTTGAACCCAGACGGAGTTTGAGCGAGCTTGCGCTCGCTACGGGCAGGGACAAGCCCTGCCCCTACAATTAATTTTGCAACTCGACTCTAAATATCATACGGCGTGGTTGCCCGACTTGATCTACGTCGGCGGTCGCTTCCATAGCGATCTCGCGCTCGTCACGGACGACCGCACGGGTCGCGTCGTCGGCATCGTGCGCGCCCACGAACACGACGCCGCCCGCGTCGTCCGTCTCAAAGATCGCGCGCTGCTGCCCGGCATGGCGAACGCGCACTCGCACGCCTTCCAGCGCGTCATACGCGGGCGCACGGAGTTTCGCTCATCCGCGCACGACACCTTCTGGACGTGGCGCGAGCAGATGTACTCAGCTGCCGCGCGTCTCACGCCCGATGGTATCTACGATGCCTCGCGCATGTCGTTTCTGGAGATGGCGCTTGGCGGCATCACGTCGGTCGGCGAGTTTCACTACCTGCACCACGCACCGGACGGTAACCGCTACGACGATCCGAACCTGCTCTCAAAGCAAGTCATACGCGCCGCGCAAGACGTGGGCTTGCGCATCGCACTCTTGCGCGTCGCCTACGCGCGCTCCGGCTTCGACACGCCGCCGAACACGCGCCAGAGACGCTTCATCACGCGCGACGCGCAAGACTTCATCAAACACACAGACGCGCTCAGAGCCGAGCTTGCGCGCGAAGCGCAATCGCGAGGCGAGAGGATCGCGACGGCGTGGGTCGGCTGTGCCCCGCATAGCGTCCGCGCCGTGCCGCTCGAAACTTTACGCGAAGTCTGCGAGTACGCGCGCGCGCAAAAGCTCCCCGTCCACATGCACATCGCAGAGCAGCCCGCTGAAGTCGAGGCGTGCCGCACAGAGCATGGACGCACGCCCGTCGCGCTGCTCGCGGACGAGGGCTTGCTCGACGCGCGCTTCACAGCCGTCCACGCCGTCCACGTCAGCGCGAACGAGGCGCGCTCACTCGCCGTCGCCGGCGCGCACGTCTGCGCCTGCCCGACGACCGAGCGCAACCTCGGCGACGGAATAGTCCCCGCCGATCTCTTCTTTAACGCAGGTGTGCGCGTCGCGCTCGGCACGGATAGCCACACGCAGATCGATCTGCTCGAAGACGCGCGCGAGTTGGAACTCAACCTGCGCCTCGCGAAACTCTCGCGCGCCGTCCTCGCGCCCGCGACTGAGGACAGCGGCGACAGCACCGACGACGACAGCGAGACGAGCGACGGCTCAAGCGGCGACACGAACGACGAAGTGCGCGGCGATGTAAACGACGAAGCGCGCGGCGGCGCGAATGACGCCGGGCAAAATCTTGATCCGTCTCATTCTCAAATGTCGTCGCTCGCCGCGCGGCTCTTCGAGTGCGCGACCCTGCACGGCGCGTCGAGCATCGCTGTGCCATCGGGCGAACTTGCGTCGGGACTCGCCGCCGACTTCTTCACCGTCGATCTAGGCGATCCGTCAATCGCAGGCGCTGGCAAAGATGATCTACTCCCTGCCGTCGTCTTCTCGCTCACGCGCGCGGCGGTGCGCGAAGTGTGCGTCGGCGGGCGTCTCGTCGTCGAAGAGGGGCGACACCGCGCGCAAGGGGAGATCGTCGAACGCTTCGCCGCGTTGCAACGCAGGTTGTGGAGTTGAGTTACTTCTAAATGAACGTCAAACAAACTCTCGCCGAACTCGTCCAGATAGACTCGCGCTCGTCCGTCTCGAACCTTGAGATGATCAACTATCTCGCGCCGCGCGTCGAAGAGTTGGGCTTGTGCGCGCGACTCCTCCCGTACACGGACGCGGCGGGCGTGAAGAAATTCAACCTCGTCGCCGTAGCGCCGCGCGCGACGAAAGACGACGACGAGATAGAACTCGCGCTCGTCGGGCACACGGACACCGTGTAAAAGCCCCAAATTCCCTTTATTTTTAGCCCTTTTCTGCCCACAGCAACCCTTACAAAGACCCTTTTTCATGCCTCATTCACACAAGATTAACACAAGGAATCGATTGAAAGATTGAGCCGTCGCCGCGTTGAAGCATTGACGGCTTGCCTGCGCGTCATTCTACCTCAATACTCCGAGGGTAAAAGCAAAGTCGTTGCAGACCTGTCCGCTTCACTGATTATCCAAATCTTGACGCCGCTCGCCGTCTTGAACGCGCTAAAGATTCGCAGCGGTTTATCCACAGAGATCAAACCACTCTGCACTGAAAGTGCAGAGATTTGAAGAGGACTGAAAGTCCTACTCCTCCAAGATGAAGTTGTTCGTTTCCTTGTTCGACGGATGCCGATGA
>JAVXVR010000603.1:0-3562 GCA_032230165.1 Acidobacteriota bacterium
CCCCCCCCCCCCCCCCCCCCCCCCCCCCCCCCCCCCCCCCCCCCCACTCCAGACTGCTTTACGGCGTTAAGACCAGCTTGCCGAACTGCGCGCGATCCTGCATCAGCTCATGCGCGCGGCGTGCTTCGGCGAGCGGGAGCGTGCGGTCGATGACGGCGCTAATCTGACCCCGCTCGACGAACTTCATCGCTTGGAGCAGCTCCGACTTCGAGCCCATGAATGAGCCGAGGACCGAGAGGTGTCGGTAGAAGAGTTGGCGCAAGTCCGTGCGCGCGTCGTAGCCGCTCGTCGCGCCGCAGGTGACGAGCCGACCGTTACGCGCGAGCGACGCGATTGATCCCGCCCACGTCTGTGCGCCCGTGTGTTCGAAGACGACCTCGACGCCTTTTTTGTTAGTCAGCCGACGCACCTCGCGCGCCCAGTCGTCGCGCGAATAGTTGACGACTTCGTCCGCGCCAAGCTCGCGCGCCTTCTCTAACTTTTCGTCTGAGCTTGCGGTAGCGATGACGCGCGCGCCGCGAAGTTTAGCGATCTGGATGGCGATTGATCCGACGCCGCTTCCAGCCGCGTGAACAAGTACGTCCTCGCCCGGTTGAAGCTGCGCGCGTGTGACGAGCATGTGCCAGGCGGTGAGCGTCACTAAGGGCAGCGCGGCGGCTTCTTCGAAGCTCAGATTTTTCGGCTTCGGGATGACGTTGACCGCCGGGGCGGCGACGAGTTCGGCATATCCGCCGTCGCGTCGGTAGCCGAGGATGTCGTAAGCGGGGCACAGGTTGTCGCGCCCGCTCAGACACTCCACGCAGTGACCGCACGAGACGCCGGGCTGCAACAACACCTCGTCGCCCACGCGCACCCAGTCAACCACCTCGCCCACCTCGCGCACCACACCCGCGATGTCATTCCCCAAAATGTGCGGCAGCTTGATCTCTATGCCGGGCACACCGCCGCGCGCCCACACGTCCAGATGATTGAGCGCGCACGCGCGCACCTCGACGAGAACTTCATTCGCCCTGATCGTCGGGTCGGGTGCGTCCGTGTACTCCAACACTTCCGCCCCGCCGTGTTGTTTGAAGATGACGGCTTTCATAGGAAGCACTCAGCAGTCAGCAGTCAGCTATCAGCCAATAGTTAAGAGCATTCATCTTGCGGCTCGCAGCATTAGCCATGCGCCTTATGATCGTTGTCCGGCTGAATGCTGTCGGCTGATGGCTGAGTGCTTTAAGATAACAGAGCGACGGACTCTGCGGCGAGGGCGCAAAGAAACGGATGGCGAGGACGATCATCGGCGTGATGGGGCGCGGCGAGGGCGCGAGCGAAGAGGAGACGCGCGCGGCGTTCGAGTTGGGCGCGCTCATCGCGCGCGAGGGCTGGGCGCTCTTGACGGGCGGGCGCAGCGCGGGCGTGATGGACGCGGCGGCGAGGGGCGCGAAATCCGAGGGCGGTCTCACTCTCGGCGTCCTGCCCGGCGAGACGGCGGCGGGCGCGTCCGACGCGTTAGACATCGCAATCCTGACGGGATTGGGGCAGGCGCGCAACAACGTCAACGTGTTGACGAGCCGCGTCGTCTTCTCGTGCGGCGTGGGCGCGGGCACGGCTTCCGAGATCGCGCTCGCGCTCAAGGCGAAGCGCAGTGTGATCTTGCTGTGCGCGAGCGTCGAGGCGCGCGCTTTTTTCCAGTCGCTCGACGCGGATCGCGTCTTCGTCGCAGAGACGCCGCGCGAGGCGGTCGAGATCGCGCGGCGTCTGTTGCGTGATTGAGGTTGATAGCTGCTCTTAAGAATCTCAAACGAACGCGGCGCGCACGAATTCTTCCCGCACCTCGCGCGGCTCAAGCCCGAACCGCACCTGCTTCTTCAACCATCTCCCTCTCATCGCGCGCGCCTTCGGTCTGCTGGCGCGCGTGGTAGGAGGAGCGCGTCAAGGGGCTCGATTCGACGTGTTGGAAGCCCAACGTCATGCCGATCTCGCGCCAGCGCGCGAACTCTGCGGGCGTGACGTAACGCTCGACAGGAAGCCTGCGTTTGTGCGGTTGCAGGTACTGACCGATGGTCATGATGTCGCACGAGACCGCGCGCAAGTCTTTCATCAGCTCGACCACCTCGTCGAACGTCTCGCCTAAGCCCGCCATGATGCCGCTCTTCGTGAGCATCCCGCGCTTCTCTTGATCACGACGGCGCGCGGCGCGCTCAAGCAGCGTCAAGGTCTGCCGGTAGTCCGCATCCGGTCGGACGCGCCGGTAGAGGCGCGCGATGGTCTCCGTGTTGTGGTTGAGCACGTCTGGCTCTGCGTCGAGCACAGTGTTCAAAGCGTCTTCGTCGCCGTTAAAGTCTGGGATCAAGACTTCGACCTTGCAGTCGGGATTCAAATGGCGGACTTCGCGGATCGTCTCTGCCCAGTGTGCCGCGCCGCCGTCCTGTAGGTCGTCGCGGTTGACCGAAGTGATGACGGCGTGCGCGAGATTTAAGTGCCGCACGGCTTCGCCGACGTGGCGCGGCTCTTCCGGGTCGAGCGCACCGGGCTGTCCCTTGTTCACGGCGCAGAAGCCGCAGTGGCGCGTGCAGGTGTCGCCGCCGAGCATGAAGGTGGCGGTGCGATCCGTCCAGCACTCGAAGATGTTCGGGCAGCGCGCCTCCTGACAGACCGTGTGCAGGTTCAAGCCCTCGATCAATTTGAGGACATGGTTCTGGTTCGTCGGATCGCCGAGGCGAATCTTCAGCCAGTCGGGCTTGCGCCCAGTGGGACGCCCTTCGGGGACGTTACTCAAAACTTTAAGCTCGCGCGACACTCTTTTTGCTCCGCCTTTGTTTTACCGTGAGACTATTTTAACACCCGCCATCACGGGTTGTCGTCGCGCGAGCCGAGCAAGCGCGCGAGCGCGTCTGCGTCAACGTTTCCGCCGGAGAGTATGACGCCGACTCTTTGCAACTTTCGCGGCAGCTTCCCCGCGAGCACAGCCGCCGCTGGAAGCGCGCCCGTCGGCTCGACGAGCAACTTCATCCTGAGCAGCAGAAACTTCATCGCCTCGACGATTTCCGCATCCGAGACCGTGAGCACGTCCGCCGCGTTCTTTTGCAGGAAGGGAAACGTGAGCGCGCCGGGCGACTGCGGTCGCGCGCCGTCGGCAATCGTCTCCGGCGGCGCGATCTTGACGCGCTCGCCCTTCAAGAACGACTGCCGCGCGTCGTCTCCGGCTTCTGGCTCGACGGCGAAGCACTCGACGCGCGGGTTTACGCTCTTCGCCGCCACGCTCGCCCCCGCGAAGAGCCCGCCGCCGCCAAATGGCACGACGATGGCGTCGAGGTCTGCCGTCTCCTCGAACAACTCCATCGCGCACGTGCCCTGCCCAGCCATCACGAGGTAGTCGTCGTAGGGCGGGACTAACACAAGTCCATCGCGCTCCGCGATCTCGCGCGCCACCTGTTCGCGATCATCACGCATACGATCATAAAAGACCACTTCCGCGCCGTACCCGCGCGTGGCTTCGACCTTCGCACGCGGCGCGTCGGTCGGCATCGCAATGACGGCGCGCACCTTCGCGTCACGCGATGCGAGCGCGACCGCC
>JAVXVR010000606.1:0-3754 GCA_032230165.1 Acidobacteriota bacterium
GCTCAGCCCTGATAAAGTCGGTATAATGAATCTTCGCCGAGGTAAGATCAGCCTCAATTAGATTAGCTAGAAAAAAATCAGCTCTGGTAAGATCAGCTTCTCTGAGATTCGCTTTTCGGAGGTTTACAAATGATAGATTTGCGCTGTAAAGGAAGGCTCTTTCAAGATTTGCCTCACTCAAATCTGCTTCATCAAGGATTGTGCCCATCAAATTCGTATTAGCAAAATCCACATTTTCAAGCTCCATTTCATCAATCTGAATTCCACTAAGATCAGGTTTGACTTGAGGGTTTTCCCTTCTCCATTTATTCCAAGCGTCAACCCCTTGCTTGAGAATCCTTAAATGCTCTTCGCTTGCCATATCTGAACACCTCTCCATCAATTTAGTATTACTTCTACGTCCATTCTGGCTTCACGTACTATCTCCTAATCCTCGCCGCGCGGCTTGGCAAAGTACCACGTCTGCGGATAGTCTATCGCGTAAAGTTTCCGCAATTCCAGCTTCTTTCTGCGAGGGATAAGACCGTGGCTGTCATCCATCCTTTCCGCGCGCTGCGCCCGCCCGCCCCGAAGATTGAGCAGGTGGCGAGCGTGCCGTATGACGTGGTCAACACTGAAGAAGCGCGCGCTCTGGCGCAAGGCAACCCGCTCAGCTTCCTCCACGTCACGCGCCCCGAAATCGATCTGCCCGACGGGACGGACATCTACAGCGACGCGGTTTATGAGAAGGCGCGCGAGAATTTTCAGAAGCTCATCGAATCATGCCCGCTCGAAGCGGAAGACGCGCCGAGCCTCTATCTTTATCGCCTCAAGATGGGCGAGCACACGCAAGTGGGCGTCGCCGCGTGCTGCTCTGTGGACGAGTACGACAACGATCTCATACGCAAGCACGAGCGCACGCGCCCAGACAAGGAGGACGACCGCACGCGCCACATGATCACTCTGCGCGCGCAGACCGGCGTCGTCTTTCTCACCTACCGCGCCGACCGTCGCATAGACGCGCTCGTCGAAGCCGAGACGAAGAACGCGCCGCTCTACGACTTCAACGCGCCCGACGGCGTGCAGCACACGCTCTGGCGCGCGCCCGCGCCGGAACAGATCGCGCGCGCCTTTGGTGAAGTCCCTCTGCTCTACATCGCCGACGGTCATCATCGCGCCGCGTCTGCTTCGCGTGCGCGCGCCGCGTTGCGAGAGAAGAACCCGAACCACACGGGCGAGGAAGAGTACAACCGTTTCATCTGTGTCATCTTCCCGGACGATCAGGTGCAGATACTGCCCTATAACCGCGTCGTCAAAGATTTGAACGGCAAAACGCCCGATGAATTTCTCGCCGCCGTCGGTGAACGCTTCGACGTGACGGAGAATGCGAACCCGCGAGGTCCCGGCAAGAGCGGTCACTGGCACATGCACCTCGACGGGCACTGGTACGGGCTCACGCTCAAAGGCGACGCGCGCCACGCTGATGAGAATGGAGCTGATCCGACCCGCACGCTCGACGTGAGCTTGCTGCAAGATAATTTGCTCGATCCGATCTTAGGCATCAAAGACCAGCGCACGGACAAGCGCATAGACTTCATCGGCGGCATACGCGGCACGCAGGAACTAGAGAAGTTGGTGGACGAGGGACGCGCGGCGGTCGCCTTCGCGCTGCACGCGACTTCCGTCGAAGAGTTGTTGAGAGTCTCGGACGCTGGAAGCGTCATGCCGCCCAAGTCAACGTGGTTCGAGCCGAAGCTGCGCGACGGTCTGTTGGTTCACAAAATCTAGCGATTAGCCGGAGAGAGTTTTGATCATCGAGACTGAGAGACTGCGTTTGCGCCCGTTCACGTGGGACGATCTGCCGGAGATGATGCGTCTGCGCGGGAACGAGGAGGTGGTGCGCTATCTCGGCGGGACACAGATGCAGACGCCGGAGTTTATCGAGCAGCGTCTGCGCTTCTACATGGAGTGTCGCGAGAAATATGGCTTTTCCTCAACGCCCGCCATCAGGAAATCGGATGGCGTGTTCCTCGGCTGGGGCGGGTTACAACCGCTCGAAGACTCTGGCGAGATAGAAGTCGGCTACGGCTTCGACAAGCCGTACTGGGGACAGGGCTACGCCACGGAACTCGCCGCCGCGTGGTTGCGCTACGGCTTCGAGACGGCTCGCCTTGCGCGCATCGTCGCCGTCGCCGACCCCGAAAACACCGCCTCGCGGCACGTCATGGAAAAGCTCGGCATGAGGTACGAGAAGATGGCGATGCACTACGGACACAACTGCGTGTTCTACGCCATTGCGCGTGACGAGTTTGTGCCGCGCGAAGGATTTTACGCTCTGCATGATTCGTGAGGCGCGGGCGCGAGGGTTGAGATGAAAGTTTTAGTCGCGGATAAGTTTGAGCAGTCGGGGCAAGCGGGCTTGCGCGAGGCGGGGTGCGAGGTCTCGTACCAGCCGGACTTAAAAGACGACGCGCTCGTCGAGGCTATCGCGCGTGAGCAGTCGGACGTTTTGGTCGTACGCGGGACGAAGGTGTCGGAAGCCGCGCTCGACGCGGGCGCGCTGAAACTCGTCGTGCGCGCGGGCGCAGGCTACAACACGATTGACGTGGCGGCGGCGTCTCGTCGCGGCATCTACGTCTCGAACTGTCCGGGCAAAAACTCCGTCGCCGTCGCCGAGCTTGCCTTTGCGCTCATCCTCGCGCTCGACCGACGCATCGCCGACAACGTGCAGCAACTGCGCGAGGGACGTTGGAATAAGAAAGAGTTCTCCAAAGCGCGCGGGCTGATGGGGCGCACGCTCGGACTCGTCGGCACGGGTCAGATCGGACAGGAAGTCATCACACGCGCGCGCGCCTTCGGCATGACGGTCGTCGCGTGGAGCCGGAGTCTGACCGAGGAGCGCGCGGTGGAGCTTGGCGTCGAGCGCAAAGAGAGCCCCGTCGAGGTGGCGCGCGCCTCCGACATCGTGAGCGTGCACGTCGCCCTGACGCCTGAGACGCGGGGCTTCATCGGCAAAGAATTCTTCGACGCGATGCGAGAGGGCGCGTACTTCATCAACACGGCGCGCGGCGATGTCGTCGATCAAGCGGCGCTCATCGCGGCGATGCGCGAGCGGGGAGTGCGCGCGGGGCTCGACGTTTACGCGAATGAGCCAACAAGCGCGGCGGGCGAGTTCACGGACGAGATCGCGCGTGAGCCGAACCTCTACGGCACGCACCACATCGGCGCATCGACCGATCAGGCGCAGGAAGCCATCGCCGCCGAGACCGTCCGCATCATCGAGACGTTTAAAGAGACGGGGCGCGTGCCGAACGTCGTCAACTTAGCCTTACGCACGCCCGCCACGCACACGCTCGTCGTGCGCCACCGCGACCGACCCGGCGTGCTCGCGCACGTGCTCGATGCGGTGCGCGCCGCCGGGATCAACGTGCAGGAGATGGAGAACATCATCTTCGAGGGCGCGGAGGCTGCCGTCGCGCGCATCAACCTCGAAGCCGCGCCGTCCGAAGAGACGATGGCGAAACTGCGCGAGGGCAATGATGTGATCGAGATCAATTTGTTGGAACTCAAAAGTTAAATAGGTGAGCAGGTCATAACTGTTAAAAGATTATGAAAGCTTTCGCTGCGCTATTATTTACCATCGGGATTCTGAGCGCAGGTTGCGGACAGAAGAGCGAGACGATAGTGCCGCCGACTACAACCAAAGATAGCCAGGTGAACTCTTCGCCAATCGCAAAAGTGAAGGTAGCGCAAACGGGCGCGATTTTTCTGAACG
>JAVXVR010000029.1:0-17219 GCA_032230165.1 Acidobacteriota bacterium
TGTCTTCACTTCATCGTTCATCGTTCCTACTTCATCGTTGCTCTTATTGTTCGACCTGATCGAGCTGGTGATTGATGGCGAGAAGTTTCTGCCGGGCGTCGGGGAACGAGCCGCGCTCGACGGCGAGTTGCGCCTGTTCGAGTTCACGGATCGCGGCGAGGAGTTTGTGGCTGGATGGATCGCGCTGCTGCGATCTGCGTTCATAGGCGCGGCGCGCGGCGGCGTGCGCCTCTGTCAGCGCGCGCAGCGCAGCACCTTTTTGTCGGCGCGCGAGATAGACGGTCGCTTCGGCGATCTTGTCGCCAGCGCGCTCCACGTCCTCGTCGCGCGCGGGCAGTTGCGGCGTGTTGACGACTGGCAAGGGTGAATCTTTCGCCGTCTGCCCTTCGTCGAGTCCGGTCGTCACGGTCTCGACGACGGCGGGCGCGGGGCGGCGGACGACGAAGGCGACGGCGACGATAAGAGCGGCGACGAGGCACGCCGCGCACACGGCGAAGAGCAGGTGCGGCGTTTGCCGCGCCCACTCCGTGATCGTGTTGTGCTTGATGGCGCGCACTTCCGGCATGGGGTCAGTGAAGTCTGCCGCCGCCAAAGCCTGGTGTGCGAGTTCGCGCCCTCCGGGCAACGCGACGGCTGAAGAAAAAGCGGGAGGGGCGCTCCCAAGTGGCTGCTCTGCACGGAAGCCACAAGTCGCGCCCCTCCCCAGAATCTGGGCGCGGGCGGACGCCTGCTGTATCCCGCCCGCGCCTTTGTGCTGCACAGTCGCTCCCGTCCCTCTGGTGCCGTTCTTCGGGAAAAGACCGTGCGGCTCCGTGCGCCGTCCGCGCTTAGTCGCGCGTGCGGCGAAGCCTCGCTATTACATCGGGCGACCTACGAGTTGGTGTTCTTGGTCGCCGCTTTTCTGCCGTGACGTCTGGCGTGGCGTCTGGCGTGCCTGCGATGCTTCGACGTCTTCATGCCGCCGGTGTTGGTTGTGGTGGACGAGTTGGTGTTCTGCGCCTTCGTGGTCTTGGCGAAAGCCGCGCCCGTGCTGAGCGCGATGGCGAGAGCGAGGACGGCTGCGATTCTGCTTTTCATGCTGCTTCTGATCTCCTTCAAAGTGTGTGATTCTGAGTTGCGTTTCCCTCTGTGAAAAAACTTTCGAGAGAGCCTCAAACAAATTTCTAGTCGCCTTCGGCTTCTCCCTGCGCGCTCATTGATCGCAATGCACGTGCCGCGCGCGCGCGTCGCGCGATCCCCTTTTGTCGCGGATTCTCGCGCCGCGCACGCCGCGTTCGTGCCCGCGCGCTGTGGCAGTTGTGCGCGCGTCTCAAAATCGCCACACCCGCGCGCGGCTCGCGGGAAGAGAGAGCGAGCCGCGCGCGAGCAATAACGGGGTCGGAGATTTTTCGCGGAGCAGAAATTTTTAACGTCAGGCTTTACTGCGCGCGCGGCGACGGACGGGTACTCGTTTGCGCGGCGAGAAACTTTTGATTGGGCGCAACGTTGTCGCCGCTCGCGCGGGGCGGTGGGAAGGCGAGCCACAAACCTGTGAGCAAGAGCGGCAATCCGATCAGGTTGAACGTGAATTCGAGTAGCGGGTAGCGACTTGAGAAGAGACTGAAGAGACCGAGCACAGCGAACAATAGATAGCTCAGAGCGACCGCGACGCTCCACCACCCACCCCGCGTTATCATCATCAGCCCGGCAACGACGAACGCCGCGAAGAGCAGAGTCCACTTTGCCGTAGTCGCGGCGCGCAGATCGCTCAGGTCTTGCTTGATGTCTGACCACTGCGGCGCGTCGCTCTTGAGCGGCACGCCTTGCGCGTCCGTCGTCTTGTCGAGGATGCGGCGCAGTGCAGCGTTCTCCCTGCTGTCTGACCACGCCGCCGCGCCGACGAGACAGACGCCAAGAGCCAGCGCAACGATCCTCAAAGGCGCGGGAACCCACGCGGGCATACACAGAAAGACGAGCGCGATGACGAACGGGAGCAGGCTCGCGTAAACGGGGATGATGATGCGGTCGTCTTGATCGAGTCCCTGACTCAGCATCTTCGGCTCGCACCCTTCGTAGATTTCCGCGACGCGCGATGCGCTGTCGGCAAATTCCACGGCAAGGGCGGGAGCTTTGAACGGCGCGAGCTTCTCCGGCTGTTTGCACAGGCGCGCGGGCTTGTTGAGCAGGGCGAGGACGGCGGCGACGGCGAACAGCGCGACGAGCAGCCATCCGAAAGCGGGATGCGGTTGTGTGATCATCTCTTCGACTCCTTAGCGAGTGAGGCTCGTCCGCGGCGAGGTGTGCGGCGCGCGAAAAAACGGCGAAAGAAAAGAGGGCGCGCTCGATCATATCGAGCGCGCCCTCCGCGTCAAGTTTTTTCCGCGCGAGGAGTTACAGCACAACCTCGCCGTACTCCGCGATCTGCTTGGCGATCTTTTCGCGGTCGCCGACGACGACGATGGTCATCTTTTCGGGTCGGACGTAGGTCTGCATGATGCGCTGCACGTCGCCCGGCGAGACGTTGATGATGTTCTGCACGTAGTTCGTCAGATACGTGTCGGGCAGGTGGTGGAGGTCGAGGAACGCGAGTTGACCGATGATGCCGCCCCGCGAAGAGTTCTGGATGACGAAGATGCCCGCCATGTAGTTCTTGATCCCTAGCAGCTCGGCTTCCGGCGGCGGCTCTTTTTGCAGGCGGTCGATCTCGTAGAAAATTTCTTTCAGCGAAGGACCCGTCACCGCCGTCGTCACGTCGGCGACTTCGACCCAGTAGGCGTCGCGGTAGCGCGAGGAGACAGAGCTGTTGGGCGAGTAGGTGTAGCCTTTTTGCTCGCGTATGTTCGAGGTGATGCGCGAGCCGAACGAGCCGCCGAGGATGGAGTTCGTGACGACGAGCGGCACGTAGTCTTTGTGTGAGGGATCGACGACCGGCAGACCTAAGTAGATGGTTGACTGTGGCGCGCCCGGTCGGTCGATCAGATAAATCTTGCGCTCCGAGTTCGGGTGCGGGACGTTCTCGACCGCCGGGTTGCCTTTCGTCCACGCGCCGAAGGCTTGCGTGATCGCGCGCCGCACCGCGCCCGCGTCGAACTGCCCGGCGATGTAGAGGTGCGTGCGCTGCGCGCCGAAGTTGTCGCGGTAGAACTTCTGCACGTCTTCGAGGGTGAACGCGTTGATACCTTCCTCGGTCGGGAAGATGCGACCGTAGGGGTGCTCGCCGTAGAGAACTTTGCGGAAGCGCGCGAGCGCAAGCGAGCCGGGCTGCGACTTCGCGATGGAGAGGTTGCGGAGCTGATCGTTCTTCAGACGCTGAAGCTCTGTCGCGGGGAGCAGCGGGTGCGTGAGCACGTCGGCGACGAGGCGCACGGCGTCGGGCGCAAACTCGGAGAGCGCGTCTATGTCCACGCTCGTCGTGTCCTGACCGACCGAGACGCCGAGGCTTCCGCCCATGCGCGAGGCTTCGGCGGAGACGGCGTCGGCGGTGCGCGTGGTCGTGCCCTCCTTCATCATGTCGCCCGTGAGGTCTGCGAGCGAGACCTTGTCCGCCGACTCGTTGGCATTGCCCGATCTCACCACCGCGCTCACGGTGACTTTCGGGATCGAGCCGTAGGGGACGAGCGTCACCTGCATCCCGTTCTTCAGGGTGAAGACTTCTTTACGCGGGAGCGCGAAGGGGTGCGGCGCGCCGCCCGCGGGCGGCTGTTGTTTCTGCGCCGCAACTTTTGCGGCGGGCGCGGCTAGTGATGCGGCGACGAGCGTGAGCGCGCCGAAGAGTGCGAAGAATTTTCTGCTGTTCATGACTTAATATCTCTCCTTCACGATGCTTGACGGCTCTAGTTGCCGGACTTCGGCTCGATGACGAGGACGGTGCGGTTCGTCGCGCGCAGGTACTTCTGCGCCGTCTGCATGACGAGCTGCGGCGTCACCTTGCGAAACTCCGACTCCAGACGGTTGATGCGCGACGGGTCGTCGTCAAAGAGCGCGAACGAGGCGAGCATGTCGGCGCGACCGAAGCCGTTGAGCTGTCCGAGCACGTCGTAGAGCGCGGAGCGACCTTTGACGAGCGCGCGGTTTAAGGTCGCCTGATCGAGCGGTTTTTCGCGCACCTCGGTCACCACCGCATCCACCGCCGACATGATCTGGTCGGGCGTGTTTTTGGGATCGTAGAAGAGGTAGCCCATCCAAAGCATCGGACCTTCGTAGTTGAACGGCGTGCCGAGCAGGTTGATGCCGCCCGCGACGCTGTCGGTGTAGCCGCGCCGCTTGACGAGTTCCTGTCGGAGCAGCGCGTCGTCGCCCTGCAAGAGAATCTGATCGAGCATGAGCATCGCGTAGTATTCGGGCGTGTTGCGATCCGGCATGTGGTAGCCGAAGGCAAGCGCGGGACGACGCGCGAGCGGATCGGTCTTCGTGTGCTTGCGCTCCTTCTCCTGACGCGGCTCGGCGAGGTCGGGCAACGGGGGAAGCTGCGACGACGGGATACCCGCGAAATATTTATCAACCATCGCGCGCGCCTGCGCCTCGTCGAAGTCGCCGACGACGGCGAGCGCGGCGTTGTTCGGCGCGTAGTAGGTCTTGAAGAACTGCTGCACCTCGGGGAGCGTCGCCGATTCGATGTCTTTCAGGTCGCCGTAGAAGTTGTGCGCGTTGTAGAAATTCTCGTTGGCGTACTGCGGCATGTCGAGCCAGGGGAAGCCGCCGTAGGGCGCGTTGATGACGTTGACCTTCACTTCGTTCCCGACCACGCCCTGCTGGTTCTTCAGGTTCGCGTCGGTGATATCGAGCCCACGCATCCGGTCGGCTTCCGCCCAGAGCGCGGTCTCTAACTTGTGCGCGGGCAGCACCTCAAAGTAGTTGGTGAAATCGAAACGGGTCGAGCCGTTGAGTATCCCGCCGTTTTGCTGGATGAGTTTGATGAACTCCATCTTGCCGAGATTCTGCGAGCCTTGAAACATCATGTGCTCGAAGAGGTGCGCAAACCCCGTGCGATCTTTGGGCTCGACGCGGAAGCCGATCTTGTAATAGACGCCGACCGTCACGGTCGGCGACGAATGATCCGGCGAGAGCACGACCCTCAAGCCGTTCGCGAGTTTGTAATAGGTGACGGGGATATTGATCATGCCGCCGTTCGACGCAGGCATCGCGGCGGCGTTCGATTTCCTAGCCTTCTGCGCACGCGCTTGTGGCGACGCAGCCGAGAGGGCGAGCGTCAACGCGAGCGCGACGGCAAGAGACGCGACGAAACGTTGCGTGAGAGTCCTCATAAAACCTCCATTCGATGAGCCGGTACAAGATTCGTGACAGACGTATGCGCGATCCGGGATCGGAATCACACGGGTACGAGAGCGTGACAGATTTTAAGTCGCGAAAAAGAGCGCGTAAAGCGGCGGGATGGCGGCGAAGGCTGAGGGGCGATGATCCGTCCCGCTTGCGCAAACCCGATCCGCACGGCGTTATCTTTAAACGGCGAGCGCGAGTAATAGGTTTCACCCCTGCCCGGCGCGGCAAGCAGAAACGCGCCGGATTCGCCCGCGCCGCGCGTTTTGACGACGGGCGTGCCAGACCGTTATACTGCCGCGGCGTCAATAGGTAGGGGTAAGAGATGTAACTCGCATCCCTATCCTTCTCCCCCTGAATAGACAACTAAAAACGAATCCGGCTCTTTTGAATCTCGACTAAAGAGCGACGCCGTGCGTGCGCGAATAACGACGGCGGTGAACGCGTCGCTCGTCGCGAAAAGATTTAGCCCCCTCTTAAAAAAACCGTCTTCGACCGGAGTAAGTATGCCTCGTAACATCCTCTCGCGGTCGCGCCTGTCCGGGGCGCGCGTTTTCCTCTTCCCGGCGGTCATCTTAGCCGCCGCACTCATCAGTTTCACGGGCGCGCTCGCGCGTCTCACGCCGCAGCAACTTTCGCCCGGCGAAACAGGTGGCGCGCAGGCGCAATCCGACTTTCTCAGGATCGTGCCGCTGGCGGCGGGCGACGTGATCTACAACCCGATGGATCAGACGCTCTACGCGAGCGTGCCGAGTAGCGCGGGGGCGGCGGGCAACAGCGTCGCGCCCGTCAACCCCGTGACGGGCGAGATCGGCACGCCCGTCTTCATCGGCAGCGAGCCGTCAAAGCTCGCCATGGCTGACGACGGGCGCACGCTCTACGCCTTCCTTGAAGGGGCTTACTCCGTCCGTCGCTTCGACACGCAGACGCGCACGCCGGGACTCCAGTTCTCGCTCGGTCAGGATTCGTTCTTCGGTCTTTACCGCGCTAACGACCTAGCGGTCGCGCCCGGCAACCCGAACCTGGTAGCCGTCGCAAGATATTACCTCGGCACGAGCCCGCCCGAGGCTGGCGTCGCGATCTTCGACAACGGTGTGCAGCGAACGAAGACCGGACCCGGACACACCGACGGGGCGAACTCTCTCGCCTTCTCCGCCACCGAGTCGAAGCTCTACGGCGGCGGCGACAACGCCTTGAAGGCGATGACGATTGACGCTTCGGGTGTGGCGAGCATCGCCAACGCGACCACGTTTCAGGTCGGCTTCGTCATCAAGTTCGCGGGCGGGCGCGTCTACAGTTCACTCGGGCAGGTGGTTGATCCCGACACCGGCACGCAACTCGGCACGTTCTCCGGCGTCAGCGGCTACTCCCTTGCCCCCGATCCGGCGAACGGGCGCGTCTACTACCTGGGGCGCGACAACTTCGGCAGCGGCACGCTGACGCTCAAAGCTTTCGACATTAACACGTTTGTGCTCGTCGGCTCGACGACACTCACCGGCGTCACGGGCAACCCGACGACACTCGTGCGGTGGGGGTCGAACGGTTTAGCCTTCCGCACCGACACCAACCAGCTCTGCATACTTCAGACCTCGCTCATCCCCTCGCCCGATCCCGTCCCGACGCCCACCGCGACGCCCACGCCGACGGCGACCCCGACGCCGACGCCCCCGGCGACCTTCGTCCGGCAAATTACGCTCGTGACCAACGATCTAATCTACAACCCGCAGAATCAACTCCTCTATGCGAGCGTGCCGAGCAGCGTGGGCGCGCCGCGAGGCAACACCGTCACGCGGATCGATCCCGCGGCGGGCGAGATCGGCTCGTCAACCTTCGTCGGCAGCGAGCCGACCCGGCTCGCCCTCGCCGACGACAACCAGACGATGTACGTCGGGCTAAACGGCGCGGGCGCGGTGCGACGCTTCGACGCCTCCTCGCAGACGGCGGGGCTCCAGTTCTCCCTCGGCAATAGCAGTTTCGACGGACCGTATCGACCCGACGACATTGCCGTCATGCCGGGCGCCCCCGGCACAGTCGCCGTCGGCAGACTCGGCGGCGCGGTCGCCCTCGTCTACGACGACGGCGTCGCACGCCCGCAGGGCGCAACCACGACTGGCAGCGATGTGGAGTTCGGATCGCCGACGCGCCTCTACGTGAGCAATGGTTACGTGGGGACATACGCGGTTGGTGCGAGCGGACTCACGAACATCAGGACGATGATGACCGGCGCGAATGGCAGGGCGCAGTTCGCAGGCGGGTTGCTCTACCTCTCCGGCGGCGCGGTCGTCGATCCGGAGGCGGGCGTGATCAAAGGCAGGTTCGGATCAAGCTCGCTGGCGTCCGACAGCGCGATGGCGGTCGACGCCGCGCAGGGGCGCGTCTATTTCCTGACGCGCGACTTCAATACCTCCTTCTGGGTTCTGCGCTCCTACGACATCAACACCTACCGTCCCATCGCCGCCGTCACCATCCAGGGCGTTGACGGCGGGGGTTTCGGCGCGGGACCGTCCAGCCTCGTGCGCTGGGGCAAGAACGGGCTGGCGTTCCGCACCGCCAGTAAAATTTTCCTCATCCAGACGGCGCTCGTTGACTCGACCGATCCCATCCCGACTCCTACTCCGACGCCGAGCGCGACACCGACGCCGACACCGACGCCCGCCGTCCCCACGCTCGTCCGCAAGGTCGATCTCGCGGCGAACGATCTCGTCATCAACCCGGCTGATCAGAAACTCTACGTGAGCGTGCCGAGCACGGCGGTGGGGCGTGGCAACAGCATCACTTCAATCGATCCGGCGACCGCCGAGATCGGCACTTCGACCTTCATCGGCAGCGAGCCTGACAAGCTCGCCCTCGCCGACGACGGGCGCACCCTCTACGCCTTCCTCGACGGCGCGAAGCTCGTCCGGCGCTTCGACCTTCAGACGAGGACGCCTGGCTTGCAGTTCGCCGTCGGCGCCGATGTGCCTTCGGACATGAAGGTCTTGCCGGGCAGCCCGCGCTCGCTCGCCGTCTCGCGCGGCACCACCTTCAGCAACGGTGTCGCCATCTTCGATGACGCCGCGCAGCGCCCCAACGCAAACAGCGGCGGGGCATATGGTATCGGCCCTATCGAGTTCGGCGCTACGGCCTCGACCCTCTACGGCTTCAACATCTTCGACAGCGGCGCGGACTTCGTCCGCTTCGCCGTCAGCGCAGCGGGCGTGAGTGCTGCGGGCACGACGCGCAATCTCTACATGGGCAACTCGATGCGATTCGCCAACGGTCGGCTCTATGGCGCGAGCGGGCGGGTGATCGATCCGGAGACGATGGTGCAGGTCGCCACGGTCGGCGGCGGCACTTTCAACACGCTGGTCGCGGTGGACGCCGCCCTCGGTCGCATATTCTTCCTGAGCGGCTCCGGCTCCGGCAGCGCCGTGTCGCTGTCAGCCTTCGACATCAACACCTTCCTCCCGCTCGGCTCCGTCACGCTGCCCGGCGTGACAGGCACGCCGAGGGGGCTCGTCCGGTGGGGCATGAACGGCCTTGCCTTCTGCACCTTCAAGCAGCCGTTTGACACGAGCGCGACGAGTCAGGTCTATCTCGTCCAGTCGGCGCTGGTCTCCGACGCCGCGCCGATCCCGTCAGCGCTCCAGTTCAGCGCGGCAAACTACAGCGGCTTCGAGAGTGCCGCCGGCTCCTCCGTTACCGTCACCGTGGTGCGCACGGGCGGCATCTCGGACGCAGTCGCGATCAACTACGCGACCGAGGGCGGCACCGCCACACCCGGCTCCGACTACACCCCCGTCTCCGGCACGCTCACCTTCGCCGCCGGGGAGACGACGAAGACGTTCGCCGTCCCCATCCTCGACGATAACGTCTTCGAGGGTAGCGAGACCGTCGGCCTAACGCTCAGCGCGCCGACGAATGGTGCGCTGCTCGGCACGCAGACCACTGCCACGCTGACGATTCAGGACAACGAGTCGCGCCCCATCGTGACGCCCGTCAACCTCTCCGTAACGGAAGGTGACGCTGGCACAACGAGCGCCGATCTTACCGTGCGCCTGTCGAATGCCTCGACGCAAACCGTCACGGTCGACTACAAAACCACCGACGGGACGGCGGCGGCTAGCTCGGACTACGTCGCTGCTGCCGGCACGCTCACCTTCGCGCCCGGCGAGATCGTCAAGACCATCCCTCTACAGATCATCGGCGACAAGCTTGACGAGGGCAACGAGAACTTCTTCGTGGATTTTTCGAACGCGGTCAACGCCAGCGCCTTCCAGCGGGGAACGATCACAATCATCGACGATGAGAAGCCCACCGTGCAGTTCGCCGCGGCAGGCTTCACGACGAACGAGGGCGACACGCGGGCGAACATTACCGTCACGCGCTTCGGCGACGCGAGCGCGGCGGCGAGCGTCAATTACTCGACAGTTGACGATCAGCGCGCCATCCCCTGCAACGACAACGTCAACAGCCACGGCGCAGCCTTCGCGCGCTGCGACTACGCCACCACCATCAGCACGCTCATCTTCGCGCCGGGCGAGACGCAGAAGACGTTCGCCGTCCCCATCATTGACGACGGCTACGACGAGCCCGACGAGTTCGTACAACTGCGACTCAGTACTCCGGTCGGCAGCATCCTCGGCTCCCAGAGCACGACTATCCTGACCATCGTTGACAACGACGCACCCAATCAGCCCAACCCGGTTGATGCGACCGACTTCTTCGTACGCCAGCACTACCTCGACTTCCTCGCCAGAGACCCGGAGCCGGGTCAGCCGTGGTCTGCCGTCTTGAACACCTGCCCGCCGAACGACACCACCTGCGACCGCGCCTCAGTGTCGTCCGCCTTCTTCCGCTCGCAGGAGTTCCAAATTAAGGGCTTCTTCGTTTACGTCTTCTACCGCGCGGCGTTCAACCGCCGACCGACCTACGTCGAGTTCGCCTCCGACGTGCAGAGCGTGACCGCCTCCACGCCCGAGGAAGTCTCGACGCGGCGGCGCGCCTTCGCTGACGCGTGGGTGAGACGGCAGGAGTTTTTAAGCCTTTACGGCGCGGCGTCCAACGCCCTGTTCGTTGACACGCTGCTCAATCGCTACAGCCTGCCGGCGATCAACACGCCCGATCCGGCGACTCCGGACAGCGACGCGCGCGTGCGCCTCACGCGCGACGATCTCGTCGCTGCGCTCGACACGCAGCGCCTGACCCGCGCGCAAGTGTTGCGCGCCGTCGTGCAGAGCACGGAGGTTGGGAACGCAGAGTTCAACGGCGCGTTCGTGGCGATGCAGTACTACGGTTACCTGCGGCGCACGCCCGAAGAGGGCGGCTACCAGTCGTGGCTCACCTTCCTCAACGCCAATCCGTCGGACTACCGTTCGATGGTCTCAGGCTTCGTCAACTCGCCGGAGTACAGGCTCAGGTTCGGCAATCAGTGAGGGTTTAGCGCACGCGACGCGCAACTAAACCTGATCGAAAAAAGAGAAGGGACGGGCGCGCTGCCCGTCCCTATTTCTTTGAATGAATCTTGAAGCCGGCGGCGGCGCGCGAACTTACCGCCGCCTTACCGCCGCAGCTTCCCCGACTTTATTTTCTGCCGAGCGCGCGGTCGATCTCTTCGCGTAAGCCTTTGCCCGTGGTTTGGGAGGGCGGGATTTTGCGCCCGTTGACGAAGAAGGTCGGCGTGCTCTCGACCCCGACCGACTGCCCCCGCTCGCGATCCGCCACGACGCGCGCGTCCGTCTCCGGGCTTCCCACGTCCTTGCGGTAGCGCTCCACGTCGAGCCCTGCGTGCTGCGCGTATGACTCAAACATCGCGGTCGGGTCTGGCACGGGTGACCACGCGCGCTGGTTCTCGAAGATGGCGCGGTGCATCTCCCAGAACTTGCCTTGCAGACTGGCGGCTTCCGCCGCGTGCGCCGCAAACAGCGCGTGCGGATGCACACGTATGAGAGGGTACTGCCGGAAGACGAGTCGCACCTCATCGCCGTAGTCCTGTTTGATCTTCTCGATTTCGGGGTATATCTGACCGCACGGCGGGCACTGGTAGTCGCCGAACTCTTCGAGCACGACGGGCGCGGCGGTGCTGCCGAGCGCGTGCACGGGCTGCGCGCCGGGCAAACCCGAAGCGACCGCGCCGGGCTGACGCGAGCGATGCAAGTACCACGCGCCCGCAGCGACGACAGCGACGAGCACGACGCCGATGAGAATGAAGGGGAGCGGCGAGCGGCGCGACGCGGCGGCTTTGCCGGACTGTTTGCGTTCGGTCTGTTTCTTTGCCATCGAAGTTTTCGGGGTCTGACTTCGTCCTCTCAGTGCTTCGTCGCGGCGGGCGAAGGCTTGTCGCGCCGCTTCGTGTTTTGATTCGCCTTCGGGTTCGCGTTCTGATTTGCTTTTCGGTTTGTGTTCGGATTCGTGCCCTCGCTCGTCGCGCCGCCCTGATCCCTGTAGTAGTCGCTGATGAAATCCTTCTTGCCGTGCTGCCACCAGCCCATGCCGTAACGGTCGGCTTCGCGCTGCGCCTCCTGGGCAGTCCAGTGATCGTGCGTGATGCGGTAGGCGGCGACGACAACGCCCGTGCGATCCGCGCCCTTGTGGCAGTGGACGAAGACGGGCTGATTCTCCGGCGTGTTGATCAGAGCCAGCGCGCGCGCTATCTGCTCGCGCGAGGGGCGACCACCGAGGCTCAAGGGCAGTTTGAAGAAATTCATGCCGAGCGACTTCGCCTCGCGCTCCTCTTCGCCCGCGTGTTCGTCGTCGCCGCGCAGGTTGATGACGGTCTTGACGCCGAGCGCGGAGAGTTTCTTGATACCACCTGCCTTCGGCTGACCGCCGCGATAGAGCCGCGTGTTCACCTGATGAAAGTTCGGCAGCTCCTTGTACTGCGTCTCGGCGCTTTGCGCGAGCGCTGCCGCAGAGAGCAGCGCGAGGATCATCGCGGCGAAAATCGATCGGTAAAACTTATTCTTCATCGCGTCGCACATTCTGCCGACGCGCGTGGCGAAAATGCAAGCGACCCGCGCGCGTGTCTTGCTTTAGCGCCCGCGTGGTGATACAACCGCACACGCCTGCTCGTTTGGTTGAGCAGCATACTCTTTGCCGAACAACGGCTTGCGCCGAGCCGTTGGTTTCCACCTTCAACACCTCTTGTGCTCGTGTAAAGCGCCGTGGGAAAAACCTCTCACGGTCTGCTGGTTCGCAGGTGCGCGACGGAACACAGCCGCGGCTGCCGACCATCCAACGCTTCAACGCCCCGCTTTAGCGTCGGGAGATTCTCCATGGCGAGCAAAAAACCCCGCATCATTTGCGTTGACGATCACGAGGACACCTGTTTCATGCTCTCGACGCTCTTCGGTCAATTAGGCTACGAGGTGTTGACGACAGGCGACCCCGACGACGCGCTGCGCCTGGCGCAAGACGAGCGCTTCGATCTCTACATTCTCGACGGTCATTACAAAGGCGTGTCGCGCTTCGACCTGTGCGAGCGAGTCCTCGCGCTCGATCCGCACGCGCAAGTCGTCCTCTACTCCGGCGCGGCGCAGGAGACGGAGCGCGCAGAGGGCTTGCGCGCGGGCGCGAGCGCCTACGTCGTCAAGCCCGACATCAAGGGGCTCATGGCGACGGTCAAGCAACTCGTCGAGCCTGACTGAAGAAATTCTTTGCTTCCGTGTCGCGCGCGGATCGTTTATGGCGCGCGCACAAAGATCGTCAGCCGCCCGGTGTCCCCCAACACCGGGCGGCTGACGTGCAGAGGCAGCGTCGCGCGTCATCCCCTTTGCTGACGCGCATCAATGACAGGCGACGCCTGAGACCGTGCGACCCGCGCCGCTGCCACCCCTGAGGCTCCGAAGCCCTGGCAGAAGTGGAGTGTCGTGGTCGAAGTCCCTGCCCCCGCAAGACCCTTGAACTAAAACTCCCGAAACGAACTTCACTCGCACACAGTCGCGCTGTTCGCGCCATGCCCGCCGCCCGTCGAGCGCGCCCCTCCTCAAGTCTCCCGCGCCCGCCATGTACGTGCTCGACGTTGCGGTGCTCGCCGTCTGTCTGCATCCTAAAGATTCAGACTTGAGGAAAACTTGAGTCGCGCCGTGCGCGCGAAAAATTTTTCGCGCAGACTTCCGCATCCTTCGCGCGCGCGCCCACACCAAATAGTGCTTCGCCTGCACCATCTCGCGCAGGCGCATCTCGAAGACTCAAGTTTTTCCACGGAAAATGCGGCACAACCCTCCGTCGCGCTCTCGCGCCCACGCGCGGGCACGCGCCTTGCTCCGCCCCACATCACCCGGATAAAAAACCTCGCAAAATTTTTCTTCGGGTGAACGGGTCACAAAATTTTTGAGACCCGCAGTCTTCGACTCGTCTCCCGGCGAGCCAAGGAAGTCTCTCCGTCCAGTCTCGAAAGAAGGTGCGTGCCATGCGCTACAAAACTCTTGCCCTCTCCATTCTTTCTCTCTTGCTCACGTTCACGGCTCTCCATGCGGGAGCGTCGGTCGCGCGCGCGGCTGACAACGACGACGACAACTACAAAGACGACGACTACGGCTACGAAGAGACCGCGCGCGTTGTGCGCGTGAGCCTCATCGCGGGCGACGTTAGCCTGCGTCGCGCGGGCTCGGAGAAGTGGGAGCACGCCGCGCTGAATCTGCCGCTCGTCGAAGGCGACCGGCTCGCCACCGGCGCAAACTCGCGCCTCGAAATACAGATCGACTCGCGCAACTTCCTGCGCGTCGGCGAATACGCCACCCTCGACATCATCACGCTGCGCGACGAAGGCGTCGCCCTGAGCCTCCCCACAGGCACGGCGACCTTGCGTCTCGCGCACTTCGATCACGATCACGAATATTTCGAGATCGACGCGCCGGGCACGACCGTCGCCGCCGAGAAGCAGGGTCTCTACCGCCTCGACGTTGACGAGAGCGGCAAGGTGCGCGTTGCGGTGCGCGACGGCGGTCGCGCGCGTCTCTACTCCGAGTCGAACGGCTTCACTTTGCGCGACGGTCGCGTCGCCGAGATGGTCTTCGCCAACAACTCGACCGAAGCCGACTGGGAGTTTTCAGACGTGCGCCCGTTCGACAACTTCGACACGTGGGTTGACGACCGCGAAAGGTATCTGCTCGCGCGCCTGCGCTACGACGGGCGCGACCGCTACTACGACACACAGGTCTGGGGCGCGGAAGAGTTGGACGCCTACGGCGATTGGGTTGAGACGCACGACTACGGCTACGTCTGGCGTCCGCGCGTGACCGTCATCAACAACTACAACAACTGGGCTCCGTACCGCTACGGTCACTGGGATTGGTGTCCGCCTTACGGCTGGGTCTGGGTCGGCGACGAACCCTGGGGCTGGGCTCCGTATCACTACGGTCGCTGGGTTTACTACAACAACGATTGGTGCTGGGCTCCGCGCGGCTACTTCGGCTACCGTCACCACAGTTGGTGGCGACCGGCGCTGGTCGCCTTCGTCAACATACATCTTTCGTTTGGCGACAACATCTGCTGGTATCCGCTCCCCTATCACCACTCCGATCCGCACTCGAACTTCTGGCGGCGCTCGCTCCGCCCTGATCGTTTGACGGCGCTACGCCGCAACGAGCTGGCGAACCTTCAGCGCGTGAGCCCGATCTACCAGCGCGCCGTCTCAGGACTGCCTGCGCGCGATTTCAGTCGCGGCGGCATCCGCCCGCAACCCGCAGACGTGGGCACGGCGAAGCTCGCGCTCGCGACCGATCCGGTGCGCGGCAGACTCCCCATCCGCCCCGTCGAGAGCGAAGGCGGTGAGGCGAACCTGCGTGATCGTTTAAGCGCGAGCAAGCGCGCTGCGATTGCCGCGCGCGGCAGCGACGGAGCGACGGCAGGCGATCCCGCGCGCGCCATTCCCGAACGTCGCACCGGCGCGGGCAAGCGTCAGCCCGGCGTCGCGCTCGATGAAGAGTTGCGCCGCGAGCGCATCCTCAACAACCGCGAGCCCGTCATCACGAAAGGCGCGAAGGGCGGATCGTCCAAAGACTCGGACAGCAGCGATCCCACGCGCCGCATCAACGACGGCGACACACACGGCACGGGCGCGGTCGCGCGACCCGCGCGTCCCGTCCGCCTGCCCGACGCAAACGGCGCGAGCGAGAGACGCGGCGACAAGTCCGGCGGCGAAGACCCCAAGCGCACCATCCGCCCCGTGCTCCCCTCAAACCCGGAGACGGAGAACGAACGACCGCGCGATCCGATCGTCAACGCCCCGACCGAGCGCAAGGTGAAGCCCGACGTGCGCGAGCGGCGTGACGGCGAAGGCGGCGGCGACAAAAACTTGTCGCCCTACGATCGATCCGCGCGACCTGACGAGCGCGAGTCGCGACCCGTGATGCCTGAGCGCGAGCGACAGGAGAACAGACCCGCGCCCTCCGTCGAACGACGCGAGTCGCCGCCCGAACGACGCGCCGAGCCCACGCCGCGCTACGAGCGACCGGAGCCGCGCCGAGAGGAGCGACCGTCGCCGCCGCCACGCGAGGAACGTCAGTCCCCGCCCCCGCGAGAGGAACGCTCTTCGCCGCCCCCACGCGAAGAGCGTTCCGCGCCGCGCGAAGAGAAGTCATCATCGCCGTCGAAGAGTGAGGAGCGTCGCTCCGAGCCTTCGCGCGACACGGCGAAACCTTCGCGCGAGAAACCGCCGGAGAGCAAATAGGAATAGTGAAGTGAAGACGAGGTGACACGGGGACGCGGCGACGCGGCGACGCGGAGAAAATTTTTATCGCCGCGTCCCACGTGTCTCCCACTCCTCAGCGTCTTCCTTTCGCGCGCCTCGCCGTTTGAAGGAGTATCGTCCAGATGTCTCTCGCACGCCCCAGCCTGCTGCGCCTCAGCCTGCGCCTCTTCGCGCTCGTCTTCTTCGTCGCGCTCAGCGCGTACCTGCTCGCCCTCGCGACGCACGCGCAACAGGCGGACGAGCGCGAACTGCGACCCGACCTTCGACGCGCGCTCGCCAGCCGCGCGTCGGAAAACTCCGCCGCCGACAAGACCGACGCCGCCGCACGACCGGAAGGCTACACGCCGCGCCGCACGAAATCTTCGCTCCCGTCCCGACCCGTGCCCGCGCGCGCCGTTGAAGAGAGCAACACGCGCGATCTTGAAAAGAGCGATGCGCGCGGCGCGTCGAACCCAACACGTCGCGCGGCGACTCCCGCGCGGCGTCGCAAACTTTCTTCCGGCGTCGAGTCCGCCCTCGCGCCCATCACGCAGCGCATCCCGCCCGGCACTTCGTTGAGCTACGTGCTCCACACCTCGCAGCTCAGCACGATCTCTGCGGCTGGCACGGATGAACAGTTCGTTGACAGCAACCTCGATCTGGTCGCCGACCAGCGCGCGACGTTCGACGCGGCGGGCGGCTCGTTCGACATCGCTGTCAGTCGCACGGGCGCGCGCTACGAAGTCTTCTCGGCGGTGGACGACCGCGGCACACAGAATCCGAGCGATGATCTCAACATCGGCGTGCTCGTCGTCGGCAAAGACACGAACGGAGACTTCGTGCGCGACGCGGCGGCAAGTTACGATCTCCGACGCGACTTCGGTTTGCCGTCCGCCACGTCAGTCGTCGCGGGCACGTCGCGCGGCGGGCGCGAGTTCGTCGTCGTCTCTTCGAGCGGCTACTTCAACGCGGCGAACCCGCACGATCCCGCGAACGAGCCCACGGCGGGCGTCGTCCTCCTCGTGCGCGATGCCGCGACGGGCGGCTTCGACACGGCGCGCTCGCGCTCCCTCGTCGCAGTCGGCGCGGGCAGCCTCAACAACGCGAACGCGCTCGCGCTCCTACCTAACAATGATCTTTTGATCGCCGACTTCGACTCGGACGAGCTGCGCATAGTTCGCGACACGGACGCCGACGGCATCCCCGACAAGCTCGACCCCGTTCCTTACTATCAATTCCGCTTCTCCAATGATGCGCCGCTCGATATCTGTGCCAACTCGCGCGGCGTCGTCTTCACGCACTCGGTGGGAAA
>JAVXVR010000042.1:0-5345 GCA_032230165.1 Acidobacteriota bacterium
ACGCGCCGTTCGACTACAACCCCATGCTCGGTCAACTCGTCGGCACGGGCAAATACTTCGACCTGCCCGCGCTCGTCATCGTCGCCTGCGTCACCGTCGTCCTCGTCGTCGGCATACGCGAGAGCGCGACGTTCAACGCCGCGATGGTCATCCTCAAAGTCACCATCGTCATCTTCGTCATTGCCGTCGGCGCGTTCTACGTCCGCCCAGCGAACTGGCACCCGTTCGCGCCCTACGGCTACACGGGCGTCAACTTCTTCGGCAAGACTCTCTTCGGCATGAAGGACGCGGGCGGGCAGCCCTTGGGGATGCTCGCGGGCTCGGCGATCATCTTCTTCGCCTACATCGGATTCGACTCGGTCTCCACACACTCCGAAGAAGCGCGCCAGCCCGAACGTGACGTGCCCATCGCGATCATCACGTCGCTTCTCATCTGCACGGTGCTCTACATGGGCGTGGGCGCGGTGCTGACGGGAATGGTTCCCTATGACCACATAGATATCAACGCGCCCGTCTCCGACGCTTTCCGGCAAGTCGGCTTAACATGGGCGCAGTTTGTCATCTCCTTCGGCGCGCTCGTCGGCATCACCTCGGTCGTGCTCGTCACGATGCTCTCTCAAGCGCGGATACTCTTGGCGATGGCACGCGACGGGCTACTCCCCGTCGGCTTCTTCGGCGCGGTGCATGAAAAATTCCGCACGCCGTATAAGTCAACCATCGTGACGGGCGTCTTCGCCGGACTGCTTTCGTCGCTGCTCCCCTTGCGCGTGCTCTCCGATCTCGTCAACATCGGGACGCTGCTCGCCTTCGTCATCGTCTGCGCCGCCGTGCTCATCATGCGCCGCACGAACCCCGACGCCGCGCGACCGTTTCGCGCGCCGTTTGTCCCGCTTGTTCCGATCTTCGGCATCGCCATCTGTCTGCTCCTGATGTTCTCTCTGCCCGCGGAGAACTGGATGCGCCTCGGCGTGTGGCTCCTCATCGGCTTCGTGATCTACTTCGGCTACGGTCGCCGACGCAGCGTCATGCGCCGACACCTCGCGCACGAGTTGACGGCGCACGGCATCTCGCCCGCCGGATCAATCGTGACTCATACGGGGGAGCAGCCGGACGACGATGCGACTAGGTAGAGAGGAATCGTGAGACGCGCCGGAGAGTTGATGCTGGCTTTCGTCGGGCTCGTGCTGACCGCCGCGCTCGCCGACGCGAGTTGGTCTGCGCTGATCAAACTGATCGGCGAGGCGGTCGCGCGGCACTCCCTGTTCAGATGCGTCGGGTGAGACTTCGAGCGTCCGACAAATCTTTTAACGTTGTGAACATCTGTAGGGGCAGGGCTTGTCCCTGCCCGCCGCGCGTAGGCGCGAAGAAAGATAAAATTGATTAGCCGCGGATGAACGCGGATTCACGCGGATAAAATCTCTGATCGGCGTTTATCTGCGCCCATCTGCGGCTGATGTGTCCGTGCCTTAATGAGCGACCTCGCGGTCGCTGCGGGCAGGGACAAGCCCTGCCCCTACAATTTTCGTAGAGCGTAAGCTTCAACCGATTTCGAGAGCGGCGTTTCGGCTTTCAAGAGCGGATCGCAGACGGGCTCGCCCACCGTCGTGCGCAGCGGCAGCACTCCCGCCCAGACCGGGAGCGACAAGTCTTCCTCGTCGTCAATCGGCGCACCCGTCCGCACCTTCGCCGAGGCTTCCGCGAGCGGGAGCGCAAGGACGAGCGTCGCGTTCAGCTCGCGCTCGTTCGGTTCGCGCACCTCGTCCCAGCGACCGGGCGTGACGTGCTCCATGAAGGCGCGCAACGCTTCGATCTTCTCCTCTTTGTCTTCGACCACGCGTGCGCGTCCGAAGACGACGACCGAGCGGTAGTTGATCGAATGATGAAACGCCGAACGCGCGAGCACCAGCCCGTCAACGAGCGTCACCGCGACGCACGCATCAACGCCCGCGCCCAGAGTCTTCAGCATCCGGCTCGCCGCCGCGCCGTGGACGTAGAGCGTCTCACCAGCGCGACCGTAAGCCGTCGGGATGACGAAGGGCTGACCATCCACGACGAAGCCGACGTGACAGACGAAACCCGCGTCGAGGATTTTGTAGACCTGCTCGCGCTCGTAGGAGGCGCGCTGCGGCAGACGCCGCACGGCGGTGCGCTCCGTCCGCTCGAAGTTTTCCATTCCACTCGTCTCCCCTCTTCAACTCGTGCGATGCGACAATAACTCATGCGACGCGGAAAGAGATCGCCCGCGCGCAAGAGAGCGTAACATGGGCAAATCGGATTCAGCCGCAGATGGACGCGGATAAACGTGGATCAGAATTTATTTCTTAATCTGCGTCCATCTGCGGCTGATTTGTTCGCGTGTTGTTGCTACCAATTCATGCGCTCGCGCAGTCGTGTGACGTGCGCGACGTGGTGGCGACCGTGCCAGGCGTAGAGCGCGAGTTGTTTGTCGAGCGGGACGACGCCGATCTCCGGATGACGGAAGGCGCGCGCGAAGTCCGCGTCCGAGAGCGAGCGCAGGAGCACGACCCAGCGCGCGTGCAGCGCGTCGAGCAGCGCGAGTGAGACTTCGTTGGGCGTCTCCCGCGCGTCCGCGAGCCTCGCGAAGCTCGCCTCGTCGTAGGGCTTGATAGTCGGCACGTCCTCTGTGAGCGCCATCTTGCCGCGCGTGAAGCCGTTCATGTGGCTATCGGGCAGATGGTGTATGACCTGCCGCACCGTCCACCCGCCGGGGCGATAGGGCGTGTCGAGCTGCTCGTTCGACAAGCCTTCGACGGCGCGGCGCAGGCGCGAAGGCGCGGCGGCGATCTCTTCAATCAGTTGCTCGCGACGCGGGCGCGTCGTGTCGCCGTCCCACTCGAAACGCCCGACCGGGTAGCTCAAATCTTCACTCATCATCCCCTCCCAAAAACTTCGACTGGCGAAATAGTTCTACCATCGAACGCTCACTGCTCGACGTGCGACGCGACTGACGCGCGCCGACGCCTTGATCGTAGCCGAGCGAGCTTAGACGACAAGAGCCATTTGGCGTCGGGCGAGACGTACCAATCGGCGCGCGCTTGATGGAGTTTGCAACGCGGCGCTTGAAGTCTGACGCGGATTCGCGAGTGCAACATCTCTTTCGAGAGGCTCGATTGCGGTAGCCTGTGCGGTCGTTTATACTTTCGTCGTCAGCCGGACGCGCAACGCTTTTTTGATGTATCGGAAGTTCCCCCGTGACCACTTCCTCTCCACACGAAGTCACCAGACTGCTCGTGCAGTTGACGGATGGCGACAACGCCGCCTTAGACGCTTTGTTGCCGCTCGTCTATGCGGAGCTGCGCCGCCTCGCCGCCAGCTACCTGCGCCGCGAGCGACAGGGGCACACGCTGCAACCGACCGCGCTCGTCCACGAAGCGTACCTGCGCATGATCGATCAGACGCAGGTGCGCTGGCAGAACCGCGCGCATTTCTTCGGCGTCGCCGCGCAGATGATGCGCCGCATCCTCGTCGATCACGCGCGCTCGCAGCAGGCTGAAAAGCGTGGCGGCGACGTGCAGAAGTTTTCGCTCGACGAAAACATAGACGTATCAGGCGAGCGCGCCGCCGATCTCGTCGCCCTCGACGAAGCGCTCGCGCGCCTTGCCGAGATCGACCCGCAGAAGAGTCGCATCGTCGAGCTACGCTTCTTCGGCGGACTCTCGGTCGAAGAGACGGCGGAAGTTTTAGGCGTGAGCGCGCCTACCGTCAAACGCCAGTGGCGCATGGCGAAGGCTTGGCTCTTTGGACAAGTCCAAAAGCAGTGACGAGTGACAAGCAAATCAGTGCGCTTGTCTTGCTTGTCACCTGTCACCTGTCACTTGTCACTCTTTCTTATGTCCCCCGAACGCTGGAAACAAATCGAGGATGTGTTTCAGGCGGCGCTCGACCTGCCGGAGGGCGAGCGCGCGGTGTATATCTCTGCGACGTGCGCGGGCGACGAGGAGTTGCGCGAACAGGTCGAGGCGCTCATCGCGCAGCACGGTGAGGCGGGCGACTTCATCGAGACGCCGGCGGTCGTCTCCTCCGGCTTCAGAGTCTCGACCGACGCGCACGCGACAAATCCGATGACGGGCGCGTTCGACGATCCGGCAATCGGGCGTCGTCTCGGCGCATACAAGATCGTGCGCGAGCTGGGACGCGGCGGGATGGGCGCGGTCTATCTGGCGGAGCGCGCCGACAGCGTCTTCCGCCGCAGCGTCGCTATCAAACTCATCAAGCGCGGGATGGACACCGACTTCGTCCTGCGCCGCTTCCGCAACGAGCGGCAAATCCTAGCTACGCTCGATCACCCGCACATCGCCAAACTACTCGACGGCGGCACGACCGAAGAAGGCTTGCCCTATTTCGTCATGGAGTTCATCGAGGGGCAGCCCGTCTATCAATACTGCGACGAGCGCAGGCTCACGCTTCCCGAACGCCTACGACTCTTCGCGCAGGTCTGCGACGCCGTCCACTACGCACACCGCAGCCACGTCATACACCGCGACATCAAGCCGTCGAACATCATGGTGACGCCCGCGGGCACGCCGAAACTTTTAGACTTCGGCATCGCCAAAGTCTTAAACCCGGAGATGGCTGCCGACATCACGCTCGACCCGACGGGCACGGCGATGCTTCTGATGACGCCCGAATATGCCGCGCCCGAACAGGTCTGCGGTCAGCTCATCACGCCCGCGACCGATGTGTACTCACTCGGCGTCCTGCTCTACGAACTGCTCACGGGTCATCGCCCCTATCGCCTCGTCCAACGCTCGCCGCACGAGATCGCGCGCGTCATTTGCGAGGAAGAGCCTGTCCTGCCGAGTGTGGTCGTCGCCGATCACGAAGGGCTTATAGACACGCGCCCGCGCGGCAATGGCGACGGAGGCGCGATCACGTTCGAACGCGTGCTCGGCACACGCCGCGCGACCGTCGAGACTTTGCGCCCGCAGCTCGCGGGCGATCTCGACGCCATCGTCATGAAGGCTCTCTGCAAAGAGCCGGAGCGACGCTACCAGTCGGCGGCAGAGTTGCGCGAAGACATCCTCAGTCACCTCGATGGGCGACCTGTCTCCGCGCCTTTGCAATCGCCCGCCGCGCCGCCGACCGCGCATCTCGCGCACGAATCCGCCCCCGGCGAAATCTCTCTCGCCGTGCTGCCGCTCAAACTGCTCGACGCACATCGCGGCGCACATCGCGGCGACGACACGGGCGACGAATACCTCTGCGTCGGGTTAGCCGATGCGCTCATCACGCGACTCTCAAACGTGCGCCGCCTTGTCGTGCGCCCGACGAGCAGCGTCGTCGGCTATCAAGGCGACGGCGTTGATCCTTTCGCCGCCGGGCTT
>JAVXVR010000099.1:0-3588 GCA_032230165.1 Acidobacteriota bacterium
ACTTGCAGGCGCGTGTTCATCTCCAAAAAGTAAAAATCGCGCGTCACGTCCGAGACTAAAAACTCGACCGTGCCCGCGCCAACGTAATCCGCCGCGCGCGCCACGCGCACAGCCGCCTCGCCCATACGCGCGCGCAAGGTCGCATCGTTAATCGGCGAAGGGCACTCTTCGATCACCTTCTGGTGCCGGCGTTGAATCGAGCACTCGCGCTCTCCGAGGTGCGCGAAGTTGCCGTGAGAGTCTGCGAAGATTTGAATCTCGATGTGGCGCGGTCGCTCGATAGCCTTTTCGAGATAGACGGACGAGTCGCCGAAAGCCGACTGCGCTTCCGATCGCGCGGTCTCGAAAGCCGAACGCAACTCTCCTTCGCCCGCGACGAGTCGCATCCCCTTGCCGCCGCCGCCCGCCGATGCCTTGAGCATGACGGGGTAGCCGAAGCGCGCGGCGGTCTCGCGTGCGTCTTCAACCGACGAAAGCGGCTCGGTCGTGCCCGGCACGACGGGCGCGCCCGCAGCAATTGCCGCGCGACGCGCATTCGTCTTCGAGCCCATCAGTTCCATCGCGGCGACGGGTGGTCCGATGAAAGTTATTCCGGCGTCGGCGCATGCACGCGCGAGTTCTGCGTTCTCGGCGAGAAAACCGTAGCCGGGGTGCACTGCGTCCGCGCCGCACGCGCGCGCCGCCTCGACGATGCGTTCGATGCGTAGATAACTCTCAGACGACGGCGCGGCTCCGATCAAATACGCTTCGTCGGCGAGGCGCACGTGGAGCGCCGCCGCGTCAGCCTCGGAATAGACGGCGACCGGCGCGATGTTCATCTCGCGGCACGCGCGTATGATGCGCACGGCGATCTCGCCGCGATTGGCGATCAGGATTTTGCGAAACATAAAAAGGCAGAGGTCAGAGGTTAGAGGTCAGAGGTTAGAAAAGTCAATCACTGACTTCTACTGACCTCTAATCTCTGACCTCTAACCTCTGCTTTTAGACGACGACAGAATTGGCGGGCTGGTGCGGATCGTAGCGGACGGTGCAGCCCGCGCCGGGCGAGTAGTCGGCGGGGCGCTGGCGCTGCGCGTCGTTGAGAGTCTGCGAGGATTCGTACTCGACGCCGCTGATGTTGTAGCTGTAGAAGATGTGCGTGATGTCGCCGCCATCGTCCGTGCCGACATCGAAGATCGTGCCGTCGGCGATGCGCCCGGTGCGGAGCAGACGCGTGCGGCGCTCAGCCTCGGCGTCCACCTTGCCGCGCCGGAAGAAAGATAACAGTCCCATACTCGTCGGGAAGAATTTTTGAGAAGCGCGCGCGCGAAGCTTAAGGCACGTTCTTCGCAGCGCGCGCGCACGGCTTGAGCAGGGTCGGCGGCGTGCTGACGATCATGCCGTCGCGTATGAAGAGATCGTCCGGCGTGCACAGCTTCTTGTCTTTGCCCGCGAGGCGCAGCGTGTAGTTGGTGAAGGCGAGCGGCTCGCCCTGCACGGCGTCGTCCGCGCCGGTGCGCAGCGAGACGGGTCGGATCGTCACGCCCGCGCTACGCCGTCCGCGCGCCTTCGCCGACGCGGGCAACGACGCAATGGTTGATTCCGGCTCGTACTGCGCCAGAGAGGGCGAGAGCATCGCCGCCGCACGCGCGATTGAGCCGTCCGGATCGGGGAGATTCTTCAACTCTTTGGGGCTGCTGGGTAACGTGCCGAACTGCTGCTGGTATTCGAGCAAGGCTCTGATCGGATCATAAGCCTCGACGTTGCTCGCCGCCTCGCGCGCCGCCTCGCGCTGGCGCAGCCGTTCGGGGACGGTGACGCCGATGAGCGTGAGCATCCCCGCCGCGACCATCACCGAGGTCGCGAAGCCGCCGAGCGCAAAGCGCACACCTGCGAAACGCGACGGCTCGCGGCTCACGTGCGCGAGCGAGCGCGCGCCCGCGACGAACGCCGCGCAGGCTACCGGCAGCAGCACAAACTTGAGATGCCACGCCGCCGTCTCCGCCGCCGCCGCCACATTCCAGAACGCGAGGGAGAAAGGCTTGCGCTCGAAGAGCGCGAACGCCGTCGCCGCCGCGAAGACGAGCGCGACGAGCGCGCCCGCGCCCGCGACCGCCGCCGTCAGACCGTAAGCCGGCAGCTCGAACTCCGGGCGCGCGAGCGGGGGACCTACCGAGAACGCGCCGCAGTTCGCGCAGGGCTCGATGTCGAGATCGATGCGCGCACGCGTGCCGCAGCATGGACAGATAGTTAACTTGGGAGACTTCATACTTCTAACACTCACAACTCTTTCGGGTCATTAGATCGAACGATCGTAAGGGCTCATCAAATAATACGACAAAAGCTCGTTCCCGCCGGAAAAATTCTCGCGCGTCCAGTGTCTCTCATCAAACTCTAGCGCGAAGCCTGCGGCTCGCCGACGACCTTCGTCGCGCCGCGCCGCTCCTCGTTAGACTTAGATGCGTCGGCAGTCGCCTGTGCGCCTGCCACGTCGGCGCGCAAGACCTCGCGCCACGTGTGGTACATCCTGTGCGCGAACGTCCAGTAAGAGCCGACCGCCAGCACCCAGAGGACTGCGGGCATCCGGTTCGCAAAGTAGTTCGTCGAGCCCGTGTGCGTCGAGAGCGCGCCGATGATCAGGAGCACAACACGTTCGGGTCGTCGCAAAAAACCAACGTCGCACTTCGGGATCAAACTCTCGGCGCGCGCGCTCGTGTAGCTCACGAGAACCGACCCCATCAATGCCGCGCCCGCGAGGAAGACGTTCAAGGTCGAGTGCTGCCCATAAGCGGGGCTCGTCGGATCGCCCGTCGCGCGCGCGTAGAAGACCATGAGTCCGACGAAGACGACCATGTCGGAGAGGCGGTCGAGCGAAGAATCGAGGAAGCCGCCAAAGCGCGTCACGCGACCCGACAGGCGCGCGACCTTGCCGTCGAGCATGTCGAAGAGGTTGGCGACGACGAGCACCGCGCCCGCCGAGAAGAAGTGACCGAAGCCGAAGAGCAGCCCCGACAGGACGTTGACGGAGACGCAGATAACGGTCAGCCAGTTCGGGTTGACGCGCCCGCGCGCCAGAGCGCGCACCATCGCGTCAATGATTCGCAGCGCGCCGCGCCCAATACTCGCCCCAAACAACTCTGCCGAACCTTTCTCCGCAATGGACGCCAACCAGCGGGTTTTGCGCCGACGCGCGAAGCCCCCGAACAAGCCATGAATGATAGGGACGCGGGCGACGGTCTGTCAAGAAAATCGAAGGAAGACGACGCAGCGAAGGCTTGCCGGAGAGGGTTGTGAAGGAGACAAAAAAGCGGGTTCGTTAAAGCTCGTTAGCGAACCCGCTGAAGCGTCTTTCGTCCCGACAGAATTGCGAATGGAGATCGTGCTACGAGATCGGCGCTTCGATCTTGATGTCAGGGTCGTACTCGTAAATCCTCGTCGTCTTGCTCTTCGTCCCCGCCTCATCGCCATCGCTCTCTTCTTTGCGAATCAGTCCATCCGATTTGCCGATCCAATACTTCGTGATCGTGGTGATAGTGCCGACGCCTTCCACCTGCGTGTCCATCCGGCTGCGCAGCTCATAGATGGCAGTAGACGTGCCATCCAGCATCT
>JAVXVR010000127.1:0-6896 GCA_032230165.1 Acidobacteriota bacterium
AGCCGTGCGGCGCGAAACGTCGAGCTGAAAGCGACGAACCACTCTTCGAGAGGCGAATGACGCACGACAAAACAAGCGAGAGGGCGCGCGTCGTCATCTACACACGACCGGGCTGCCACCTCTGCGAAGAGGCGAAGGCAGAGATCGCGCGCGCCGACTGCACAGAGCTTTTCACCCTCCAAGAGATCAACATCGACGCCGATCCCGAACTCGTCCGCCGCTACGGCGACGACATCCCCGTCGTCACCATTAACGGCGCACACGCTTTCAAACACCGTCTCACCGCCGCCGAGTTCCGTCGTGAGCTACGCCGCGCGCTCGACTGAAGACTGATTGCCGTCAACACCGAATCAATCGAAATGCAAAGCCTCAGCCTTCGCCGCGATGGACTCGTAAAGGTGCTCCCGCTCGCGCGCGTCCGCAGTCTGCCGGTAGGCGCGCAGCAGTTCTTTGAGCGAGGCAAGATCGCGATAGACGCCCGCGTCCTCGACCGGCGGCGTCAGGTACGAGATCAGCTCCGCGTAAGAGCGGCGGCGCGCGATTGAGCCTTCCGAAGGGTTGTTAACGCTGTAGGCATAGAGATGCGGCAGCTCGCCGATGAGTCTGTCCGACCAGCACTCGCCACTCATCCCGACCTGCTTGCCCGGCATGAACTCCAGCGCGCCGTGCGTCCCGACGTGGACGACCGCGTCCGCCTTGAAAACTTTTTCGATGAATGAGTAGAACGCCGCGAAGCCGTGGTGCGGTGCGCCGCCGCGCGCCATGAGCATCTTCATCGGATCGCCCTCGTAGCCGAAGGTCGGCTGCACACCGACGAAGACGTTGCCGAGTTGCAAACCTTGTATGAGCAGCGTCCCGCCAAACGAACCTATCGAGCCCGGCGCGCGTCCCCAATCACTCTCGATCTCCGCGACGTGCGGGCACAGCGCGCGGTACTCGTCCAACGTCATGCGATACGCCACGCGCGCCGCCGCACCGTACCCCTCTTCGTCGCGCAACAACTCTTCGCGCAACACGTCCGCGTCGTGCGGCAGCTCGACCTCGTACCCTTCCGACTTCAAACGACGCAGCATCTCCCACAAACTCGGAAACACATCCAGCTCGGCTGCCGTGCCGACGTTGCCCTTATCGGGCGGGAAACAGAAGACGACAAGCGCGAGCTTGATCTCCGCGCGCGGCGTGGTCTGCAAACGCTGCCAACGCTTCAAGCGGCGTGCGATCCGTCGGCAACGATCTTCGAGCGGCACGGGCTCGGAAGTCTCCGCCGACATCCCGCCAAAGACGTATGGCTCTGTCGCGCCGTCGATCTCCGGAATCGCGACCTGCATCCCCGCCTGCACAGGGTTGAGCCCCGTCCAGGATTCGCGCCAAGCCTCGATGGTCTGTACGTCGAGACTGACCGCCGAGCGGTAAGGCACGCCCAACCCTTTCAGAAACTCGACCGCCGCCTCGCTGTCGTTCATCGCCGGACCGCCCACGAAGCTGAAGCCCGTCAGCGAGACGATCTGCGAGGCCCGCGCTCGTTTCTCATCGTCAACGAAAAACTTCTCGCACGCCTCGCGGTTGTCCATGAAAGTCGAGATGGCGGGGACGACGGCGAGACCTTCCCGTTCGACGGCGCGGATGAGTCCGTCGTAGTGCTTTGTGGTCTGGCTCACGATCTGCGGACGCATCAAGAGAAGCCCGATGGTGCGTTCTGGATCGAGCGGCGCGAGCTTCAACTTTCGCGCGCGCGCGTCGTGCCACGCGCGGTACTTCTCAAACGACTCGAAGAGCGCGGGCGCGTCAGGGTGATAGACGGCGACCGCAGGACTCGTCTCCGGCGGCGCGACACGGACGCGCGCGAGTCGCGGATCATTCGCGTAGTGCTTGAGCGCGTAGAGCAGCATCGCGCGAATGTTGGCGGGCGTCGGCTGGAGGAAGTAACAGAAGAGTTGCAGGTAGTGTTTGAAGTCGCCGACCCGACCCGCGTTCGGCACGAGGCGCAGGAGCGCGGGCAGACGCTCGACGTAGCGCAGGTACTGCGTGTGACTCGACTTCGCCCTGCCCCGCCTGCCACGCGCCTGCTCAGCCATCCAACCGCCGACGCGGCTCACGAGGCGGCGCGCGCGACCTGTCTTGTCGTTCACCGCTAGATCATAAGTATCAGCCTCGGCGCTTCGCGCACCCGCTTCAACCGCGCCCGCTTCACCCTTTCGCCCGTCCGCACGACCGAAGCGCAGACGCCCCATGCGCGTCCGACGCATCAGGTCGGGCATACAGTTGATGACGACGACCGCGTTGATTCGTGCGTCGTACTTTCCAAGCAGCGAGATGAGCCGCGTTGCATTCGCCCCGTCCGTCACGTGCAGGACGAAGACGATTGACGACTCCGCGAGATCGCGTTCGATGATGAGCCACTCGTCCTCGTCAATTGACGCACCGAAGTTGTGCGCGGCGACGCGCAAGTCAATGCCCTGCTCGCGTACGAGGTCGCGCTCCGCCTGTTTGAGCGGCGCGGGCAGACTTGAGCCGACATAAAAGACTGTGATCCTCAAGCTCATCAAGTGAATCTTCAAACTGTTAGAGGGCGACGGCGGCAACGCCGGGCGTTTGCGACTAAGCGACGCCTTCAATGCGATCTTCAAGCTCGTCGAAAATCCCGCGCAGCTTTTCCAGCACGTCATCTTCCGTTCGCCAGAATCCGCGACCCGCCGCTTCGAGCAGGCGAGCGACGAGAGCGCGCGCTGAATGCGGGTTAAGCGAGCGCAGGCGTGCGAGCATCTGCTCGTCCAAGACGAAGGTCTCCGCCACCTCGTCGTACACCCAATCGTCCACGGCGTCGGCGGTCGCGCTCCAGCCGAAGGTGTTCGTCACGCGGTTCTCGATCTCTGCGACGCCGCGATAACCATGCTTGAGCATCCCCTCGTACCACTTCGGGTTCAGAGTCTTGGCGCGCGTCTCAAGCCTCACGGTCTCTTCGAGCGAGCGCACCTTCGCCTCGCGCGAGAGCGAATCCGAAAGATAGATCGCCGGTCGCGCCGCCGATTGCTTCTCGACGGCTTTCGACACGCCACCCAGATACTCGAAATAGTGATCCACATCCGTGATGCCGATCTCGAACGAGTCTATGTTCTGATAAGTCGCCTCGACGCGAGCGAGCGCACGATTCATCGCGCGGGAAGCTTCGCGACCTTCGACGCGGCGACCGCGCGCGTCCGTCCCGTAGGCGAACGATTTGCGCGCGACGAATAGCTCGGCGAGCGCGTCGTCCGTCTCCCACTGCGAGCCCGTCACCATGAAATTGACGTTCGCGCCGTAGTTGCCCGGCGCGTTCGAGAAGACACGCAAGCTTGCCTCTTCGATGTCGCAGGTCTTTGTTTCGACCTGCGCGAGGATGTTGCGGCGCACGTAGTTCAACTCCGCGGGCTCGTCGAGCGCGGCGACGCGGCGCACAGCCAAGTCGAGCAGCCCGACGGTCGGCGAGAAGAGATCGCGGAAGATGCCTGAGACGGTCATCACCACGTCCATGCGCGGGCGCGCGAGTTGCGCGAGCGGGATGGGCTCAACGTCCGTCACGCGGTTCAACCCATCCCTCACGGGTCGCACGCCGAGCAGCCACAGCGCCTGCGCCACGCCCTCGCCCTGCGTCTTGATGTTGTCCAAGCCCCACAGCACGAGTGCTAGCGCACGCGGGTAACGACCGTGCTCGCGTGTGTGGCGTTCGAGCAGAAGGTTGACTACGTGCTCGGCTCGCGCGAACGCCAGCTCCGAAGGCACAGCATAGGGGTTGATCGCGTGCGTGTTTCGACCCGTGGGGAGAACTTTCGGGTTCTGCACGATGTCCGCGCCGGGTCCAGGCTCGACGTAACGCCCGCGCAAAGCGCGCGCGAGACTATCCAGCTCAGGGTTCGTTTGCAGACGCTCGCGCACTTCTTCGAGCAGATCAAAGACGGGTCGCGAGGCATCGTGCGGCACGTTCGCGCGTGATTCGAGCAGACGGCAGGCTACTGTTTTGCCTTCGCGCAAAAAGATGGCGACGGCATCACGCGCGATCTCATCTATCAGCTCGCGCGCGCGCAACGTTTCTTCATTCGCCAGAATGTCGGTCGCGTCGTCCTTCTTGCTCGGCGCTACATTGACCGCGCCCGCGCCGCTATTTTTTGTGTTCGTTGTGGCAAGCCCTTCCGCGATCAAATCGGGGAGCGCGCGCACGCCGGCTTCGGGGCGGTCGAACGAGGCGACCATGCGCAGCAGGTCGGCGCACTCGCGCTCGCCCGTCGCGCGACCGAAGACGTGGAGACCCGTCGGGATGAGCCGCTGCTCGATCTCACGCACGCGCTCGGTGAGATCGAGCACGCGGCGGTCGCGCACTTCTTCGGTGGTCGGCTGGCGATCAAAGTTCGTCATGCTGTGCGGCAGAGTTGAGAGTTTTCCGTTGAACGGCTCGTGAATAAGATAGGCATCACTGGTCTCAATTGTAAACTTTGGCGCGGCGGAAAATTTTCGCCCGTGCTGGCATTCAACGAGGAGACGCGGGCAACGCCGCGAAAGGAAGTCGCGTGTAGCTTCCGCCGAGCGACCTCGCGAGCTGCTTCCCTTCCTCGTCGCCCACGAATCGCGTCCGCGTGTTGACGACAACAGTCTCCACGCCCGCGCGCCGCAGACGCTCGCCGATTAACTCGATCTCAAGTTTGATTCGACGCGTGCGACTTACGCGATCTCCTCCATCAATACTTTCGAGTGGCACGTTCGCGCGCCCGTCCGTGAAGACGAGCAGCGCGATCCGACCCGCGCCTTCCCTGCGGGCGCGCTCGATGATGCCTTGCGCGCAAAGGAGTCCGGAGGCGAGCGGTGTTGCGCCGCCGACCGGAAGCGCGTCGAGCAGACGTTTCGCGAGCGCAGGAGAGCGCGAGGGGCGAAGCAATATTTCGCCGCGCGTCTCGCGAAAGCTGACGAGCGCCACGCGGTCGCGTCTGACGTAGGAGCGGCGCAGGAGCATGCCGAGCGCGCTCTTCGCCTGACCGATGCGGTTGACAGCCATGCTGCCCGAAGCGTCCACGGCGAAGACGTAGAGCATCCCCGTCTTCCGGCTGAAGAGTTTGAAGCGCAGGTCTTCAACCGCGACGACGGGCGCGCCTTCCGCGCGTGAAAGGTTGCGTGTGCGCCTGTGTGCCGCCTCGCGTAGCGTCGCGTCGAAAGCGACGGTGCGTGCAGTCCGTCGCTCGGTCACCTCGCCGAAGAAACGCCCGCGCCCATTTTCCGGCGAAGCCGTGTGCGTCTGCGTCCGCGCCGAAAAAGTTGAACGCTTTGACCGTCGAACGCCGCGACCGCCCGTCGCGAGATCGAACGACGACTTGAACTCTGCGGGCGGCGCACTCAGAGTCTTTCGGCTCAGTCCGCCTTCGCCATCCTCATCGGGAGTACGAGAGGCGTGCGAGCCGTCGCGTTGATCAACGCGCACGCCCATCTCATCTGCGGGGCGCTCATCGCCCGACGCAGCACGGTCGTTATTCATCGCGGCGCGTTCGCTGTTCATCGCGGCGCGTTCGCCCTTTTTTTTCGACGGCGACGACTTCGTGTCTTCCGCGCCGAAGACTTCATCCGCCGCCTGTTCGATCTGACCGCCGCCGCCTGCTTGCTCGAAAGGATCGCGGCGCAGACGGTGACGCAAAGCCAGCGCGGCGACGCGGCGCGCGTCCTCTAGCGTCGCGACCTTGCGCCCTTCAAACGCAGCGAGCGCGCGCGACGCACGAGCGATGGTCAACTCGCCGCGATGCCCGTCCACGCCGAGGCGCGCGCACAGTTCGGCAATCGCGCGCACGAGCGTTGGCGGCACGGATACATTCAGAGCAGCGCGGCGCGCGCGCACGAGCCTGCGACGCAGGTTCACCTGTTCGCCCTCAGCCGACTCGCAGAACGCCGCGCGGTCGCGGTCGAATGCTTCGCGCCGCGTGACGATCTCGGCGCGCTCGTCTGCGTTCTCGGATGTTCGCACTTCGGCGCAGAGACCGAAGCGGTCGAGCAGTTGCGGTCTGAGTTCACCCTCTTCCGGGTTCGACGAGCCGACGAGGACGAAGCGCGCGGCATGCTCTGTGGAGATGCCTTCGCGCTCGACCTTGTTGCGCCCCGTGGCGGCAACATCAAGAAGCAGATCGACGAGATGATCTTCGAGGAGGTTAACTTCGTCTATGTAGAGAAACCCGCGGTGCGCGCGCGCGAGCAAGCCGGGCTCAAACGATCTCACGCCTTGCTGAAGCGCGCGCTCAAGGTTGAGAGACCCGCAGACGCGATCTTCAGTCGCGTTGAGCGGCAGATCGACGACGGGGACGCGCACGCTCTCGCGGCGCAGTCTCCCTTCAGTCTTAAATCTCTCGTGGCACGAGTCGCAGAGTTCTTCCGGGTTGTCGGGGTCACAGTTGAAGGGACAGTGAGCAACGCGCGTGAAGGGCGGGAGCAGTTCGGCGAGCGCGCGCACGGCGGTGGACTTGCCCGTGCCGCGATGACCCGTGATGAGCACGCCGCCGACCGATGGCTCGATGACGCTCAAGAGCAGCGCGAGCCGCATCTCGTCCTGACCCACGATGCTCGTGAAGGGGTAGGCGTGCGCGGGGGCTCGGGTGCGCGGCGCGGACTTAGGCGTGCTGCTTTTCCTGCTCGTCATGCGTTCGAGATGCGCGCCGCCGCTTACGGCTCAATCGTCATGCGTGAGACGTTGGCGAGCGGCTGTCGCTCGATGCGACCGTTTTTTAAGACGATGACGATGAGCCGACCTTCTATCGCCACGCGCCGCACCTCGCTCATCTCGCGCACGATCCGCTCGCCGCCGCGCAACTCAAGCACGAGTCGCGAGCCGGGCGCTTCGAGACCCAGCGCAGTCGTCGCGGGGCTGGCTGGCTCGGCAGAAGACGGCGCGG
>JAVXVR010000141.1:0-8298 GCA_032230165.1 Acidobacteriota bacterium
TTTTCTCAAAGAGTCTCGAACAGTTATGCCGCGCGGCGCGCGCGACCCGTGGCACATGCCATCACGCCTTCGGGCGTCGCCTCGGCGCGCGTGAACTCGCCCGTCAATTTTCCTTCGTGCAGGATGAGCACGCGGTCGGAGAGTCCGAGCACCTCGGGCAGCTCCGAGGAGACGAGGACGATGGCTAATCCTTCGCGCGCGAGGCGGTTGATCTGCGCGTAGATTTCCTGCTTCGCGCCCACGTCTATGCCGCGCGTCGGCTCGTCTAAGAAAAGCACGCGCGGGTTCGTCAAGAGCCACTTGGCGAGCACGACCTTCTGCTGATTGCCGCCCGACAGCGTGCCCGCGACCGTGAAGACCGAGTTCGCCTTCACCCGCAGCTCCTTCATCGAGCGCGCACCGGCGGCGGCTTCCGCGTCCGTGTCCGTGACGAAGCGACCCGACAGTTTCTTGAGCCCGGCGAGCGTCATGTTATTCAGGATCGTCTGATCGAGGACGAGACCGAAACGCTTGCGATCCTCGGTGACGAAGCCCAAGCCGTTGCGGATTGCGTCCGCCGGATTCTTGATCGAGACGCGCTTGCCCTCGATCAAAATCTCGCCCGTCACGCGTCCGGCGTGCGCGCCGAAAATCGCGGTCAGCAGATCGCTCCGCCCCGCGCCCATCAGTCCCGCGATGCCTAAGACTTCCCCGCGACGCACCGCGAAGCTCACGTCTTTGACGAGCCGCTTCCCCGCGACGTTCGGGTCTTCGACCGCCATGCCGCGCACCTCGAAAGCGACTTCACCGTGCGCGTGATCGACTTTGGGGAAGATGTCTCCCACCTCGCGTCCGACCATCCGCGCGATGACGCGCGCCTCGTCCCAATCCTTCGTTGCCGCCGTCCCGACCGTGCGCCCGTCGCGCAAGACCGTGATGCGGTCGCTCGTGCGGAACACCTCGTCGAGCTTGTGCGAGATGTAGATCATGCCGACGCCGCGCGCGCGAAGGCGTTCGAGGATGCCAAAGAGAGTCTCGACCTCCGAGCCGGTGAGCGCGGCGGTCGGCTCATCAAGCACGAGGATGCGCGCGTTCTGCGAGAGCGCCTTCGCGATCTCGACGAGCTGCTGCTGACCGATGCCGAGTTGGCGCACGGGCGTGCGCGGATCAACCTTGAGGCGCAGGTCTTCGAGCAGTTGACCCGCGCGGCGGTAGAGTTCCTCCCAACGCACGACGCCCAAGCGGCGCGGCTCGCGCCCCAGAAAGATGTTCTCGCCAACCGTCATCTCTTTGACGAGCGACAGTTCTTGAAAGACGACCGCGACGCCCGCGCCTTCAGCGTCGCGCACGCCCGCGAACCTTTGCTCCACGCCTTCGATCAGTATCTCGCCGCCGTAAGAGCCGTGCGCGTAAACTCCGCCGAGGACTTTCATCAGCGTGGACTTGCCCGCCCCGTTCTCGCCGACGAGCGCGTGCACCTCGCCGCGACGCAGATCGAACGAGACGCCGTCGAGCGCACGCACGCCGGGAAAGCTCTTCGTGATCTCGCGCATCTCCAGAAACGGAGAGCCGATGTTATCAGTCGTCATCTTCTCTGGTTCAGGGCGTGTTCCAGATGTCCACGTCGAGCTTCCAGCCACCGTCGGCGCGTTTCCAGAGGACGACGTATTTGCCGGTTCGCTTCGCGCGAGAGCCCGCCCCATCCTCGATGCTCAGCGTGAAGCGTCCGATCTCGCAGGCATACTCGCCGCACGGCTTAACTTCGACGGTTTCGAGCGCGGCTTCCTTGATACCCATCTGCATCGCGCCCTCCCAGAACTGTTGGACAGCCTCTGTGCCGCTCACCATCGGCGCGTCCGGCGGCATCAGCCGCGCGCCCTCCGTGTAGAGCGAGGCGACCCCCGCCGCGTTTCCGCTCGCGAAGGCTTCGGAGAATTTTTGATTGTTCGATCTGATCGCCGCCTCAGCTTCTTCCATCACGCCACCTTTCGCTAACTGATCGCTGTTCACGATCACAAGTACCGCCGATCTGACTCCAGACCCACGACTCCAGACTCCAGACCTCTATTTCGGGCACTTGTCCGCCGGGATGCCTTCGCAGATTCTTTCGAGCGACTGGTATCCGTCTTTGACGATGGTCGTCGTAATGTTGTTCTTATCAACGGCGACGAGGTCGAGCAAAATCGACGGCACGTCGAGCTTGCCGTTGTTCACCTTGTCGTGCGTCGCGACCGCCTCGCCGTGCGCGAGCTTCATCGCCGCGTCAACCGCCGCGTCGGCGAGCGGCTTGATCGGCTTATAGACGGTCATCGTCTGCTTGCCGAGCAGGATCAACTTGAGCGAGGCGAGGTCTGCGTCCTGACCGGAGACGAGAACTTTACCGGCGAGCCCCTGATTTTCGAGCGCGCTGATCGCGCCGCGCGCCGTGCCGTCGTTCGAAGCAACGACCGCATCTACCTTGTTGTTCGACTGCGTGAGCGCGTTCTCGACGATCTTCAGAGCCTCCTCCGCCTGCCACTCCTTCGCGTAGTCGTCCTTGATGATCTTCACGTCGCCGCGATCAACGGCGGGCTTCAAGACGTTCATCTGTCCCTGATGGAGCAGCAGCGCGTTGTTGTCGGTCGGTGAGCCGCCGACGATGACGAAGTTGGCGGGCTTCTTGCCGACGCGGTCGAGCAGATACTGCGCCTGCATCTCGCCGATCTTGACGACCTGCGACGCAACGTAGAGATCAACGTCGGCGTTCTTGATCAGACGGTCGTAACTAATCACGGGCACGCCCTGCCGGTGCGCCGCCTCGACTATCGCGGCGGCGGCGACGCCGTTGTGCGGCGCGACGATGAGCACGTCCACGCCCTGCGTGAGCATGTTCTCCGCCTGATTGATCTGCACGCGGTCGTCGCCGTTCGCCACGTCGATCAGGATGTCCGCGCCCAACTCCTTCGCGTGCTTCTCGACCAGCTCATGGTCGCGCTGCCAGCGCTCTTCTTTGAGCGTGTCCATCGAGAAGCCGATCTTGACACGCTCATTCGCACCCTTCTTCTTGGGCGTGTAGCTGCCGCCCGTCGAGTTTGAGTTCGTGCCGGGGCTGCTCCCGCTCACGCACGCAGACATTACTAGCGCCGCGAGAAGTGCGGCGGCGGTCAGGATTTTGCTTGCTCGCATCTTAGGGAAGCTCCTTCGCTCTTGAACATTCCGTGCGCGCCCGCGCGAGAGACGCAAGGCGTGCCTGCTCGCTTACGGGAAAAGCGGCTCGCCGCGTGCGGAAGACGGCGCGGCACGGGCGCAGCGCATGGGCGCTTAAGGTCTTGCCCGAACTTTCTCTTCGTGTGCGCCCTAGCTTACCAAAGACGCGGCAAAGATTACCATTGAAATTTTCAAAGCCGAGTGCTACCTTGCCTTCAAGTCAATCCCCAAACGTCCGACAGTTTGAAAAACATTGCCCGACGGAAAGACGGAAGTCTCTTTCTACGGCACTCTCTACGCGCTCCCCCCGCGCGTTCGCCACTTGCTATCGCCATGAGCCGGTGCGCGCTTTCACAACTTTCAGGGAGGTTCTCGTCATGCGTCAGTTGCTCAACGCTTCTCTCCACATCACCGCCTGCTGCCTGCTCGTCATTCTCTGCTCCGTCGCCGCTCACGCTCAGTTCCACGCGGGCGTGCAGGGCACCGTCAAGGACGCGACCGGCGCTATCGTCCCGGGCGCGACCGTCACGCTTACCAGCAAGGAGACGAATAAGACGCAGACGACCACATCGAGCGACGACGGCTTCTACCGCTTCAACGATCTCGCGCCCGGCGCTTACTCGCTGAGCGCCGAGAAGTCGGGCTTCAAGAAGCAGGTGATCGAGAGCCTCGTCGTCAATGCCGAGGCGGTGCAGGGCGTTGATCTCATACTCACGACGGGCGACATCTCGGAGTCGGTCACGGTTACGGAGACCTCCGTTGAGCAGCTTGAGACCGAGAACGCCAACGTCTCGAAGTCGATCACGACGCGCGAAGTGAGGGAGCTGCCGCAGATCGGGCGCGACCCCTACGAGTTGTTGCGGCTCGCGCCCGGCGTCTTCGGTAGCGGCGCGCGCGGCGGCAACGGCAACTCCGTGGGCTTGCCGAACACGACGGGTCCGGGCGGCTCGAACAGCTCGATCTTCCAGACCGAGAATCAAGTGCCGATCACCGCCAACGGTCAGCGCCTCTCGAACAATAACTTCATGGTTGACGGCGTCAGCGTCAACAGCCTCGGCTTCGGCGGCGCGGCGGTCGTCACGCCGAATCAGGAGTCGGTCAAGGAGGTGCGCGTGCTCTCCTCAACCTACTCGGCGGAGGATGGGCGCAACTCCGGCGCGCAGATCAAGGTCGTCTCGCAAAACGGCACGAACGATCTGCACGGCAGCGCCTTCCTCAAGTACGACTCGCCCAAGCTGAACGCCTTTAACAAGTACGGCGGACCCGGCGCGAACCCGACCGCGCCTAACGCGCCGCCCACGCGCGTCAACAACTTCCAGCGGCAGTTCGGCGGCAGCTTCGGGGGTCCACTTCCGCTGCCGCGCTTCGGCGAGGGCGGTCCCGCCATCATCAGCGGCAAGAACCGGCTCTTCTTTTTCTTCTCCTACGAGGGCTTGCGCCAGAGCAGCTCGAACACCGTCAACTCTTGGGTTGAGACGGCGCAGTACCGACAGCTCATCCAAACCGTGCGACCGGGCGGCGTGACGGCGCAGGTCTTCGGCGCGTCGGGCATCACGCCGCGGATCATCTCTGTACTCCCGGCGGGCTGCGCCCCGACCTTCAACGGGCGACCCTGTCAGGCGGTCGCGGGCGGGCTCGACATCGGCTCACCCACGGGCGCACTGCGCCAGTACGTCAGCCTCGGCAACCCCGGCGGCGGCGGGCTCGACGGCATCCCCGACGTGCAGTTCGCGCAGATCGCTCTGCCGAACAGCACGCGCGGCAACCAGTACAACACGCGCATTGACTACAACCGTGGGAACGATTCGTTCGCGCTCTCAACCTACTTCACGCGCCTCAACACCATCGGCAGCGACGCGGGCGCGCAAGGAAGACCCATCGCCGACCTCGCCTTCAAGCCGCTCAACTCGGCGGTGACATTGACCTACAACCGCGTCCTCTCAGGCACAATGCTCAACGAGGCGCGCTTCAACCTGACGCGCTTCGCCGACAATCAGGTGCGGGACACGGCGGGCACGAACTTCGGCATCCCGCGCATAGAGGTCGAGGGTCTGCCCTTCGACCGCATCCGCTTCGGCGCTCCCCAGGGGGACACGTCGCCCGCCATCTTCGCGCAGAACACCTACGAGTTCAGCGACACCTTGAACAAGGTCTGGGGCAATCAGGCGTGGAAGTTCGGCGGCGTCATCCGCCGCGAGCAGGACAACAACAGTCTGGTCGGCGGCGCGCGCCCCGACTACTCCTTCAGCGGTCTCTTCAACCTCGCCAACGACGCGCCGATCTTCGAGGGCATCAACGCCGATCCGCGCACCGGACTCCCGGCTGACGCGCAGCGCTATTTCCGCACCAACTACTACGCTGCCTTCGCGCAGAACGACTGGAAGTATCGTCCTAACCTGACCCTGAACCTCGGCTTGCGCTACGAATATTTCTCGCCGCTCACGGAGAAGCAGGGGCGGCTCAGCAACATCGTGCTCGGCTCAAACGGTCTTGCGAACGCGCGCGTCGGCGTCACCGACCACCTCTTCAAGCCCGACCGCAACAACTTCGCGCCGCGCCTCGGCTTCGCCTACAGCCCGAATCGCGAGGGCTTCGGTGGTCTCTTCAAACAGGATCGCATGGTGGTGCGCGGCGGCTTCGGCATCAACTACAATCGCATCCCCGACGTGCTCTTCTCGAACACGCGCGGCAACCCCCCGTTCTTAGCCAAGTACGGACTCTGCTGTGGCACCGCCACGACCGACTTTGGCTCGCCCTTCGCGAACGGACAAATCCTCTACACGCTCGGCGCAAGCAACTCGATCTTGAGTTACCCCGTCAACCCCGCGCTGGCGCAAGGGATCAATCCGGCGACGGGCGCGCCGCGAGTCGGCTCGGTCGAGATTTGGGGCTCGCAGGAGGACATGCCGAACTCTTACGTCTATGCCTACTCGCTCGAAACGCAGATCGCTCTGCCTTACAGTCTCACGGGAACCATCGGCTATCAGGGCAGCGCCGGGCACAAGCTCATCCGCATCGTCAACCAGAACTTCATCTACCCGAACAACCCGGCGTTCACCGCCGTCTTCTTCCCGCAGCCGGACGTGAACTCGAACTTCAACGCGCTGAACGCCGAACTCACGCGCCGCATGAGCCGCGGCTTGCAGCTCACGGCGAACTACCGTTTCAGCAAGAGCATCGACCAGCTCTCCTATGAGGGTCCGGGCGCGGTCACCAACCAGACCTTCCCGCAGAACAACCGCACCGAGCGCGGACCTTCCGACTTCGACGTGCGACACTCCTTCGTCTTGTCGGGTCTCTATGACCTGCCCTTCTTCACGCACGGCGAGGGCTTCGCGCGCAAGGCGCTCGGCGGCTGGTCTATCAGCACCATCGCGACGGCGCACACGGGCTTCCCGTTCACGCCGAAGACCGGGCGCTGCGTCAGCACGCCGGGCGGACCGACGCTGTGCCCCTCGCGCCCCACCGGCTACCTCGGCGGCGCGGGCACGTCGCAGTCCGATCAAGCCTTCATCACCGGCAACAACTTCCCCGGCGGCGGGACGCATTTCTTTACCGTCGCGACGCTGCCGAACGGCACGGTCGGGTTCCCCGGCATCGGGCGCAACTCGTTCCGCGGGCCCCACTACTTCAACATAGACATGAGCCTCGCCAAGACGTTCGGTATTCCGAGCGCCCTGCATCTGGGTGAAGGCGCGGGCTTCGAGTTCCGCGTCAACGCCTTCAACGTCTTCAACATGCTCAACCTCGCGCCCATCGGTTTCTTCGATTCGGGCGCGTTCATCGAGGACGCGAACTTCGGTCGCTCGCCGCGCGGTCTCGCCGGTCGCATCGTCGAGTTGCAGGGTCGCTTCCGCTTCTAACGCGTGCTTTAACTCCGGGGCGCGAAACGGCTGCGGCGGCAGACATGCCCGCTCTGTCGTTTCGCGCCCCTCCCATGTTCAGAAAGGCTCGATGCCGCCATGCTCAAGACGACACGCCGCGCCACACGACGCCGCGCCCTCTCCGTCGCGCTCATCCTGCTCGTCGCCTCCGCCGCTCCGGCGCAGACGACGCGCACGCATCCCGCACAACAGCAGGCGCACCCGGCAGCACAGCAAACGCGCTCGACGGCGAGGCGCACGGGCGACAACTCGCGGCAGGCGGAGATCGAGCGCCGGATCAATGAGCTGCTCGCGCGCATGACGCTCGCGGAGAAACTGGGTCAACTGCAACAGCTCGACGGCGAGGCGAACGGCAACTTCCGTCCCGAGCATCTCGACATGATCCGGCGCGGACTCCTCGGCTCGACCTTGAACGTGCGCGGCGCAGCGCGCACGAACGAACTCCAGCGCATCGCGATGAACGAGTCGCGCTTGAAGATTCCGCAACTCTTCGCCTTCGACGTGATCCACGGCTACCGCACGATCTTCCCCGTCCCGCTTGGAGAAGCCGCGAGCTTCGATCCGGCAACCGCCGAGCGTTCGGCTCAGATCGCCGCGCGCGAAGCTTCAGCCGCAGGCGTGCGCTGGACGTTCGCGCCGATGGTTGACATCGCGCGCGACGCGCGCTGGGGGCGCATCGTCGAAGGCGCGGGCGAAGACCCATTCTTAGGCGCGGCGCTCGCACGCGCGCGCGTCCTCGGCTTTCAGGGCACGGACTACAGCGCGCCCGACCGCGTCGTCGCCTGCGTCAAGCACTGGGTCGCGTATGGCGCGGCGGAAGCCGGGCGCGACTACAACACCGTGGACATCTCCGAGCGGGCGCTTCGCGAAATCTATTTCCCGCCCTTCAAAGCTGCGGTTGATGCGGGCGTCGGTACGTTCATGAGCGCGTTCAACGCGCTCAACGGCGTGCCCGCTTCCGCGAACCCTTTCACCTTGACGGACGTGCTGCGCGGCGAGTGGAAGTTCGACGGCGTGGCCGTGAGCGACTACACATCGGTTGATGAACTGATCCGCCACGGCGTCGCCGCCGACGGTAAGGACGCGGCACGGCTCGCACTCTCTGCGGGCGTTGACGTGGAGATGGTCAGCCGCCTCTACATCCAGCACGGCGCGGCGCTGTTCGACGAGCGCAAGCTGACGATGGCGCAGATCGACGAAGCCGTGCGCCGCGTGCTGCGCATCAAGTTCCGCCTCGGACTCTTCGAGC
>JAVXVR010000143.1:0-5152 GCA_032230165.1 Acidobacteriota bacterium
TTCGCCTCGTGGCTCGCGCCCATCAACGCCTCGCTGATGTTCGCCGTCTGCACGGTGCTCGTGTGGCTTGGTGTGATGTCGATCCTTTATCGCAAGCGTATCTTCATCAGGGTCTGACCCGCGAACCGCGATGCACGATTCACGGCTCGCGATTAAAAGATTATACTTGCGGCAAGTCGGAGGGGGATGCGAGTTGGTCGGAGGTGCGCCGTGAAGAAAGATCGTTCCATCACGTTTAGAAGTTTAGTAGCATACGTCTTTGCGGCGGTCGCCCTGTTGCTGGCGATACCGCTCGCGAGTTTAGCGCAGGGCAGCGTCCCGACAGCTCCCAACGTGGACCCGGAGGCGGGGCGCATCCGCGACGAGAAGGAGCGCGAGATGCAGCTCAGGAATCTCGGAGCCGGGACACCGCACTCGAACGAAAAGGTTGTCAAAGCCGCACTCGATCAGCTCAACCAGGACTTCAAGCGCATACAGATCATTCGCAACGACATCGCGCACGCCATCAACGTCGAAGGCACACTCGATTACAGGCGCGTCTCCGACGAGACCGCGGAAGTGAAAAAGCGCGCTCTCAGAATGCAGAGTTATCTCGCGCTACGCGGCTCCAGCGCGGACGTTAAGGATCAGGCAGGGCAGCAGGTCGAGTACGACGACAAGCAGTTGAAGGACGCGCTCGTGAGGCTGTGCAAACGGATTGACAGCTTCGTCGCGAATCCGAAGTTCACGTCGCCACTCGTCTCCGACGTAGGAGGCACGGCGGACGCCACGCGCGATCTGCGAGAGATCATCGTCCTCAGCGTCGGCATCAGGAGCAGCGCCGAGAGGCTCAGCCAGAAGAACAGGTAAGTCGGTCGCGACGCCCTCCGGCAGCCCCGCACGAAGACGCCTCGCCGCACCACGTATGCAGCCCACACAGATCGTCGTGCGCAGTTGACGCGCAAGCCCGGATGCCACCTCCGCGCGGGGGTGTCTCTTCGCAATAGCTTCACGCACATCATTGTGGATTGACGCGCAGGAAGTTTCGTCGCGTCATGATGCACGCTCTCACCCACGATAAAAAGTATTGACTGAGAATCTTACTTGTACTACTTAATGTTCATTCGCTTTGACACTGCGAACTTCCCGCTTGTTAGCTGAGGCTCAGTTCATCTTAAGAAAGACTACCGGGTGAGGCGGCGATAATTTCCCATTCGCGCTATCCGGCAACAATGCGACGAATAGACCTCAAGAGAGCCAATGTCGCGCGCCCCAACACGATTCGCGACATTAACCGGCAGATTGTTCTTAATTACGTTCGCGAAAGAGGACCCATCTCCCGCGCCGAAATCGCGCAGGAGACCGCGCTGCAACGCTCGACCGTCTCGCTGATCGTTGACGAGTTGAAGTCGGGCGGACTGATCGAGGAGGTTTCGGGTGAGTCAACGGGCGGTCGCCCGCCGACGCTGCTCTCGCTGCGGACGGCGGACGCCGTGGCAATCGGGGTTGACCTCGGCACTCGACGCACCATCGTCGCCACGAGCGATCTCGCCGGTCGCGTGCTCGAACAGGAAGAGTTTCCTACCGATCCGGACGCACAGAAAACCATCTCTCACATCATTGAGTGCGCCCGCCGCTTCATCGCGAAGAACGGAGAGACCATTGAGGGCGTCGGAGTGAGCCTGCCGGGGCTGGTGGATCAGGAGACGGGCACGGCGTCTTTCATCCCGCACTTCAAATGGCGCGACCTAGAGGTCGCCAAAGAGATCAAGGCGGCGCTCGGATTGGCGGTGACAGCCGACAATGATGCCAACGCGGCGGCGCTCGCCGAACTCTGGTTCGGTCGCCCCGAGATACGCGAGGTGCGCGACTTCATCATGGTGCTCATCGAGGAGGGCATCGGCACTGGAGTAGTCTTCGACGGTCAGGTGCATCGCGGCAAGAACGGCGCGGCGGGCGAGTTCGGACACATGACGATCGGGCGGGACGCGCCGGTCGCCTGCGCCGCCGGAAGTCGCGGGTGTTGGGAAGCCTTTGCCTCCGAACGTGCCGCGCTCGCGCGCTACGTGAAGTTGAAGAGTGGCGCGGGCGCAAGCGTCGAGTTCGGACAACTGGTCGAGCGTGCTTTTGAAGGCGAGTGTGAGGCGCAATCCGCTCTGAAGGAGACGGCGCAGTACCTGGGTCTCGGCATCGCGAATTTAATTCAGGGTCTGTCGCCGGAAGCGGTCATTGTTGGCGGTCCTATCGTGCGCGCGTGGTCGCTGATCGCCAACGACATCATCACCGCCGTTCGGGAAAACATCTGCCGCGGCTTGCCCCCCGCGCAGATCATCGCCTCCACGTTAGGCGCGGAGCCGACGTTGATGGGCGCGCTGAGCCTCGTCCTCATGACCAAATTCACACACGTCTCGCTCTCCTAAACCGCCCCTCAGACTCGATTGCCTTCGGCAGCACTCTCTGTCCTCTTAGAATAATTGATAGGGGGCGACAAAATTTTCTTGACAAGCGAGCGGATTAGTATTAAATCCTTTTGTCAGGGCTTGCAACAAAGTTCCCGTTCAGAGCTTTAGTCATACAAATCATTTAATTCCGCCTTCTTTCTCTGTAGTAGAGCGAACACAGGATGTCACGTCAGGTGGCGCTCTTCCGTAAAGCAGTACTCTCGGGGTAGAGCTGATTCGCACTGCTCGATACAATCGTTATCGGGCGGCGCAGTTGTCTAGGGAGTGGCTCTGCCCAACTGATTGACGATGGCGATTGAAAAAAGTGCGCAAGTGAAAAGTGCGCAAGCTGAGGAGTCGCGTCCATGACTAGAAAGCTCGGATTACAAGCGCTGTTACTCTTGATAGCGCTCGGACTGTGTGCCGGCGTTCACGCCCAGGTGAGTACGGTCGGCAGCATCAGCGGAACCGTGCGTGATCCGAAAGGCGCAGCCGTTCCGAACGCCGAGGTCACGGTGACGGAAGAGTCAACGAGCGCCACGCGCACGGTGAAGGCTGACGATCAGGGTTTCTATTCGGTACCCAGTCTGCCCGTCGGACGCTACACCGTGAGCACGTCCCCCGCCGGATTCAAGAAGACAGTCAACAGCGGGGTCGAACTGCACATCGGCGACAAGCTCGACGTTGACTTGAACCTTGAAGTCGGCGCCGTGGGCGAGACCGTGACGGTGACGGGCGAGGGGTCGCTTGTGCAGACACGCACCTCCGACGTGAGCAGCCTCGTGACGCAAAAGCAGATCACGGAGCTTCCGCTCAACGGACGCAACTACGCGCAGCTCGTGACGCTCGTGCCCGGCATCTCGCCCGTGACGCAGGCGGGCGCGGGCGGCGCGTTCGGCACCGCCGGGACGGGACTCGACTCGCACGTCGACATGTCGGTCAACGGCAACGGGTCGAACGCGAACATGTGGACGGTTGACGGCGTCAACAACATGGACGTCGGCTCGAACGCGACACTTTTAGTCTTCCCCTCCATTGATTCCATTCAGGAGTTCCGCGTCGAGCGCAACAGCTTCAGCGCGGAGTACGGGCAGGCGCAGGGCGCGGTCATCAACCTCATCACGAAGGGCGGCGGCAACGACTACCATGGCGGGCTCTTCGAGTTTCTCCGCAACGACAAGCTGAACGGCGCCGACTTTTTCAACAACGCGGCGGGAAGGGGACCCGACGGCAAGCCCGTCGCGCCCAGACCCAAGCTGCGCTACAACAACTTCGGCTTCAACTTCAGCGGACCGGTTAAGCTGCCCCGCTTTGGCGAAGGCGGCAAGACGATTTGGAACGGCAAGGATCGCGCCTTCTTCTTCTGGAACGAGGAGTGGCGGCGCGAGGTGCGCGGACTCGTCCCACCGACGCGTTTCCTTGTGCCGACCGCAGCCGAGCGCATCGGCGATTTCAGCGGCTCCCTGACGGATGCGCTGCCGCACCGTCTCGGCGCGGGGGCGTGCACGACGCCGGGACCGAATCCGACAAACCCGAATTGCTTCCCCGGCAATAAGATACCGGACAACCTGCTCAGCCCGGCGGGACTCGCGATCCTGAAATTCTTTCCGCTCCCCAACACGTCGCTGAACAACGGGATCAACTACGTGCAATCGCCGGTCGAGCCGGTCAACACGCGCCAGGACACTTTGCGTGGCGACTTCAACCTGACCAGCAAGATGAATCTGATGGCGCGCTACATCAACGAGACGTGGGTGCACGGGAACGCGGCGGGCAACTTCTGGGGCGACACCGGCTTCCCGACCATCAGCTCCGACTGGTCGCAGCCGAGCCACAGCTTCGCCGTCAAGCTGGCGAACACGGTCTCTGCAACCTCGGTCAACGAGTTCCAGTTCTCGCGCGCGGGCAACAACATCTTCGTCTCGACGAACCAGGCGGGGCAGTCGCTCAACTCCGAGATCGCCTCGAAGTTCCCGACCGTCTTCCCGAAGCCCGACGGCGTCGGACTGCCGACCTTCTGGGGCGCGGACGGCTATCCCGCGCTGTGGCACCAAGCCCCTTGGCAGAATCACGAAGACCTGATGATCTGGAAGGACGACTTCTCGAAGGTGACTGGCTCGCACGACCTTAAGTTCGGCGCGCTCACAAGTCATAACATCAAGGCGGAGCAAGTCAACGGCGCTAACTCGTTCGCGCAGTTCTGCGGCACGAACACCCACACGGGCAACGCCATCGCCGAACTGCTGGTTAAGGACATACCGCTCGGCTGCTACACCGAGGTCAACTCCCTGGGGCTCGGCGACGGGCGCTGGCACGACTTCGAGGGTTACGGCAACGATACCTGGAAGGTGCGACCCCACCTGACACTCAACCTCGGCATGCGCTGGTCGCGGTATTCGCCCGCCTACGCCCAGGACAACCACATCAGCAACTACATCCCGAGCCGCTATAACGGCGTCAACCCCTTGAGCGGGCTGGTGACTGCCGATCAGGGCGAGAGCTTGGGGCTCGGGCGCTCGCTCGTCAAGCCCTACAACATGGGTTACCAACCGCGCGTCGGACTTGCATGGGACGTTTTCGGCGATGGCAAGACCGCGATGCGCTTGGGCTTCGGGCGCTTCATGGGGCGCGCCAACGTCATCGAAGACATTCTGCGCATGGCTGGCAATCCGCCGTGGACGACGACCGTCAGCTCGAATTGGGGCGGCGATGGAGGCTCGCGCCTCAGCGAC
>JAVXVR010000149.1:0-4370 GCA_032230165.1 Acidobacteriota bacterium
GCGGAGACTTACGAGTCGCGACCGGGCGCGACGGCGCGGCGGCTCGGCGCGTTCCTCATGGTGCTGCTCTATCAGGCGGACGTGATCATCTGCGCGATGTTCCTCACGGGTCAAGCCTCGAACGTCATCATCGCGAAGTTCGCTAAAACAACGACGGGCATTGATCTCACTTACACGCGCTGGCTCGTCGGCGCAATCCTGCCCGGTCTCGTCTCGCTGGCGGTCGTTCCGCCGCTCATCTACAAACTCTTTCCGCCTGAAATTAAGCACACGCCGGCGGCGGCAGAGTTTGCGGCTGCGGAGCTGCGCAAGATGGGGCGCACCTCGCGCGGCGAGCGTGTGATGCTCTGCGTCTTCGCGCTCGTCGGCGCGCTGTGGATGACGACTGCTTGGCACGGCATCAACTACGCGGTCGTCGCCATGCTCGGCATCGGCGTGCTTCTGGTCGGGAGAGTCTTGGAGTGGGACGATGTGCTCTCAGAGCGCGGCGCGTGGGACGTGTTTATCTGGTACGGCGGGCTCGTGCGCATGGCGGAGGCGCTGGGCGAGACGGGGCTGACGAAGCGTTTTGCGGAAGCTGCCGCGAGCTTCACGACGGGCTGGCGTTGGAGCGCGGCGCTCGCGGTGCTGCTGCTCGTCTATTTCTACGCGCACTACGGCTTCGCCTCGATCACGGCGCACGCCTCCGCCATGTACACGCCCTTTCTCGTCGTGACCATCGCGGCGGGTGCGCCGCCCATCCTCGCGGTGCTTTCGCTCGCGTATCTCTCGAACCTCGACGCCTCGCTCACGCACTACGGCACGACACCCGCACCCATCTGGTTCGGCGCGGGCTACGTCAAACAACGCACCTGGTGGTGGCTCGGTCTCGTCGTCTCTGTGCCGAACATACTCATCTGGACGATAGTCGGCTTCGCTTGGTGGAAGCTTTTGGGCTGGTGGTGAGGCACGCGGATCGGAAGTATTATTGCTTTCTGATTATGATTCGCGCACGCTTCAGGACGGGCAACTGGGCGCGCTACGCCTCATCAAATTCCTACCCCCAGCGAGCGGAGACGCTCATATAATTCGTTCAGCGAAAGTAGGATTAATGATGAGAAAACTGACCCTTGCCCTCGCCGTGTGCCTCTCGCTCTTGACCGCCTCCGCCACGCTCGCGCAAGTTAATTCCGCCGCCCCGAATATGGGGCACGCGCCGACGCAAACGGACGGCATCGGTCGCCTCGACTTGCGCGTGTTCGACGCTCAGGGACAGCCCGTGCGTGGCGCACAGGCGAAACTCACGTCGAAGCGTTCGGGCGGTTTCCTGTGCGAGACTTGGAACTCGACGAATGCGAACGGGGTGGCGGTGTTGCCGCCGCTCCACGTCGGCTCGCTCCGGCTCGTGGTGAAAGCCACAGGCTTCCGCGCGCAGACGATCAACCTCTCGCCCAATGATCTCGCGCAGCCCGTGCGCGTGACGCTCGCCCGCGCTTAACCGACTCGACGACTGAGCTTATCAGACTGACAGCCCACCGCGTGTGATCGAAAGACCACGCGGCGGGCTATCAACTTTTACCCGCGCCTCGACCGGCTTTTATCCGCGCTTCGTCTTCCGCGGACGTTTGCCTGACGTCTTCGCCGCCCTCGGCTCAAGTATGGTCTTCAACTCCCAGCCCGGCTCGGCAAACTCGTCGCGGCTTTTGATGAGCAGCCACTGACCTTCGCCCCGCGCCATCCTCACCATGCTGAACGCGCCGCGCAGTTTCTTGCCGGACAGCGTGAAGCTCAGCCTGCCCTTCCGCAGTTGCGCCGCCGCGTCCGCGTCAGCCTCATACTCGCCCGCGTCCCAGATTCTCACCTCGCCCGCGCCATAACGACCTTCGGCGATGGTGCCCTCGAAGTTGCCGTACGAGAGCGCGTGATCTTCGACCTCGACGGCGAGTCGCTTATCCGACGGGTCGAGTGTAGGACCTTTCGGCACAGCCCACGACTTGAGCACGCCATCCATTTCGAGCCGGAAGTCAAAGTGCAGACGCGAAGCGTGGTGCTCGTGCACGACGAAGCGACGGTGCTTCTCTCTCCCCGCAGATTTTGGTTTCGACTCGGCGTTGCGCGTCATCGGATCATTGGCGTCGGCTTGCACGCTCACGGGCGGAGTTGAATGTTGTAGGTCTTGATCTTGGAGTTGAGCGTCGTCGCATTCATGCCTAAAAGGCGTGCGGCGCGCGACTGGTGACCGCCGGTCTGCTCGAGCGCGCGACGGATGATGTCGATCTCGAAGCGGCGCACTTCGTCATAAAAGTCTATGCCGCGCGAAACGTCTATGCCCGCCGCCCCTGCACTCGTCGAAGCGCCGAGCGAGCGTTGCGGGTCGGCGATCTCCGCGGGCAGGCATTCGCGCGTCACCTCATCGCCCGGCGCGATAACGACCGCGCGCTCGATGACGTTCTCAAGCTCGCGGACGTTGCCGGGCCACGTGTAGGCTTCAAGGAGCGCGAGCACTTCGGGCGCGACCGTGTCGGCGACGCGGCGGCTGTTCTCCTCGTCGTACTTGCGTATGAAGTGCTGCGTGAGCGCCATCACGTCCTCGCGCCGCTCGCGCAGAGGGGGCAGCTCAATCGGCACGACGGCGAGACGGTAGTAGAGGTCTTCGCGGAAACTTCCCTGCCGCACGGCTTCCTTGAGATCGACGTTCGTCGCCGCGATGATGCGCACGTCCACGCGGCGCGGCGCGGTGTCGCCTAAGGGCGTAAACTCGCGCTCTTGCAGCACGCGCAGCAGCTTCGACTGCGTTTCGGGCGGAAGGTCTCCAATCTCGTCGAGGAAGATCGAGCCGCCGTCGGCGACTTCAAACAGTCCCTTCTTCGCCGCGACCGCGCCCGTGAACGCGCCGCGCGTGTGACCGAACAGCTCGGATTCGAGAAGCTCCGAAGGAATGTTTGAAGAGTTGACGGTGACGAAAGGTTTTTGCGCGCGCGGGCTCTGCTCGTGAATGGCGCGCGCGATGAGTTCCTTGCCCGTGCCACTCTCGCCCGTAATCAAAACGGTCGAGCGCGCGGGCGCGACCTGATCGACGAGGCGGAAGACCACCTGCATCCGCTCGGAGCGACCGATGATCCCTTCGCGGCTCACGCTGCGACTCATCGCGCGCCGCAAAGTCTGCCGCTCCTCTTCCTTGCGCCGCTTTTTGATCCCGTCGGCGACGCGCTCCAGGATTAGCTCGTTCTGGAAAGGCTTGCGGATGCACCCCGACGCGCCGCGCTCCCACGCCGCAATCGCCGTGTCGAACGTCGCGTATGCCGTGACCATCATGACGACCGCTTCGGCGTCCACCTTCAAAATCTCTTCGAGCGCGCGCAAGCCGCCCATGCCCGGCATCGAAACGTCGAGGAGCACCACGTCGTAGGGCTTGCGCCCGTAACATTCCAAGCCCTCTTCGCCGGTGCGCGCCAGATCAACGCGATAGCCTTCCGCCGAGAGCAGCGTCTCCAACACGTCGCGCATGATCTCCTCGTCATCCACGACGAGGATCGATCCCTTCTTCGCCATGCGTTAATTAAAACAGTGAGGGGTGACAAGTGACAAGGCGGAGTCGTGAGTCTGGAGTCTAGAGTCGCAAAGCAGTTCTGCCTTCGACTCTAGACTCCAAGACTCTAGACTCCAGACTATCTTGTGATTAAGACGCGGCGACCGCGCGGTCGCGGGTGCGGGTAGCTGCGTTCGGCGGTGACGAGCAGTTGGAAGTTGTCGGCGTTGACGTTGCGGCGGCGCGCGTAGGTCGTGCGGCGGTTGAGCCCGCGCGCGGGGAGGGCGCGCAGGAAAAGCGTGCCGTCTTCCGGAAGCTGCGCCCACATGACGTACTTGCGCACGTGGAAGCGCGCAGGGAGGGGTACGCCCCGGAAGCGCACGCGCACGTAAGCCGTCCCGTCGCGCGTCGCAACTTTCGCAACGGCGCTCGCGGCGCGCGCGCCGTCTTCTCCGGTGAGCGCGAGCGTGCGCGCGCTCGTCGAATCTTCGACCGCCGCATCTATGCTCTCGTAAAACTCTGCGGCGCGAGGCGCGGACGACGCGCGCGGCGAAGAAGACGCACGCGCAGGCAGAGTCGTGACAGTCCGCGCGCGCGAGGCTGACTCGCCCGCAGCGTCGCTTGCGCTCACTTCGACGCGCGGCTCAATCTTCGTCGGGTAGAGGGCAGAGACTTCGCCCGCGCGCGTGGAGAAGACGGGCGAGCCCGACGGGCGCTCCGACTGCGCGTCCGCCTCCGCCGTGACGATGACGCTGTAGCTGTCGAACCCGCCGGGGTGCGCGAACTCGAACGCAGCGTTGCCGCGCCCGTCGCGTCTGAGTTCGCCGAGCCGAAGCACCTGCCCGCCCGTCACCCACACGAC
>JAVXVR010000229.1:0-2578 GCA_032230165.1 Acidobacteriota bacterium
TTCGCCTGCAAGTCGTCATCTTCGAGGGCAAGGATTTCAATGTTCACACGAACCAGTGCGACGGCGTGTTGTCGCCGCCGATTGAGGAAGTCCTCGCTCGTGATCTCGAAGTACATCTGCCGCGCTCGCTCGTCAAGCGGCAGATTTTCGGCTACCGGCTGCACGGCGAGAGAGAGAACATACTGCTCACGGGGCACGGCGCGACCGCGTCGGACGCGCGTTACTTCCGCGCGACCTACGCCGTCGAGCGCTCAGAGTTCGACCGCTTCATGTTGGAACGTGCGCGCGCGGCTGGTGCGCGCGTCGTCGAGTCGCGCGTGACGGGACTAGAGTTCGTGCGCGGCGCGGGGCTCGACGAGGTGCGCGTCTATTCCGAGTCGGAGTACGTGCGGGCGGACGCGGTCGTCGGCGCGTTCGGGTTGGACGAAGCGATGCTCTCGGTCTTTGAAGAGGTGACGGCGCGCGCTTCGCACAGTCGTCGCGGCGCACGAGGGTTCGAGCGTCCGTCGAAGTGGCTGAAGAGTTATCTGACGGCGATCGAATCGTCGCGCGCCTTCCAGACAGAGAAGCTCGGTCACATCGTCCACGCCTTTTTGCTTCCGCCGCAGTGCCCTTCAATCGAGTTCGGCGCGGTGACGCCCAAAGGCGATCACGTCCTCGTCAACATCGCGGGCGAGCGCGTCACGTCGTGCGACCTCGACGAGTTTTTGCGCCTGCCCGAAGTCAGGAAACTTCTCCCGCCGCTCGACGGTCGCACGATCAACTATTACGAGGGGCGCTTCCCTTCAGCCCCTGCGCGCGGCTCTTTCGGACACCGCTATGCGCTCGTCGGCGACGCGACGGGGTGGCTTCGCCCCTTCAAAGGCAAGGGCATCAACACGGCGATCATCACAGGGATTCGCGCAGCCGAAGCGATGCTCGCGCACGGCGTCTCACGCGCAGCGTTTCGCGAGTACCGAAAATCCTGCCGTGATCTTTTAGGCGATCACGTTTATGGCATCATGGTGCGACGACTGATGCTGTGGGGCGCGCGTTACCTCTTAGACCCGATGATCGACGTTGGGAAGACCGACCCCTTGATGTACGATGCGCTCTTCGACTCGGTCTCCGGTCATGACTCTTACCGCAACATCATCCGTCGCTCGCTTCACGTCCGGCTCGCGCGTAAAGTCGCCGCGCGAGTCTTTGGCGGAGTCCGTCGGCATCGCGCGCGGAGGGCGCGTCGCATGAAGGACGTGCAGGTGCGCCGCATGACTGTCGGCGACATAGACGAGGTCTTGCGACTCACGAGTGAGATCACCGATAAGCCGCACGCCGCCTACTACGCCTCGCTCTGCGACGCCTACGTCAAACGCTCGCCCGACACCTGCTTCGTCGCCGAAGCGACGGGGCGCGTCGTCGGCTTCGTGCTCGGCGACGTGCGCGGCTGGGAGTTTGGCGCGAAGCTCGCGGGCTGGCTTGAAGTGATCGGCGTCGAGCCAGCCTACCAGAGTCGCGGCGTGAGCCGCGCGCTGCTCGACGAGTTGTTCGACGGTTTCCGCCGCGCCGGGGTCTCAGTCGTCAACACGATGGTCAACTGGAACGATGGCGACCTCATAGACTACTTCCGCGCCAACGGCTTCGAGCGCGGCGACTATTTGAACCTCGTGCGTAGCCTCGACGAAGAAGCCGGATGACATTTCCGCCGTGACGAACAGAAACTATGACGTAGCGGTCGTCGGCGCGGGCGTCTTCGGCGCGTGGACGGCGCATGCGCTGCAAGATGCGGGACTCAAAGTCCTGCTCGTTGACGCTTACGGCGCGGCGCACGCGCGTTCAAGCTCCGGCGGCGAGTCGCGCGTCATACGCGCGGGCTACGGCGCGGACGAAATCTACACGCGCTGGGCGCTGCGTTCGCTCCCGCTCTGGCGCGACTTATTCGAGCGCGCCTCTCATCCTGAGCTTTTCCAGCCCACCGGCGTGCTCTGGCTCGCGCGTGAAGGCGACACGCTCGTCGCGCAGACTTTCGCGACGCTGCAAAAATTCCCCGCCCGCGTCGAACAGCTCGCGCGCGACGAACTCGAGCGCCGCTACACGCAATTCGATTTCGGCAAAGTCGCTTGGGCGATGCTCGAACATGAGAGCGGCGCGTTGCTCGCGCGGCGCGCCGTGCAGGAGGCCGTGCGCGAGGCGACGGCGCGAGGCGTCGAATACATGCTCGCGTCCGCTGCCGCGCCCTCCGGCAAGGGGCGCGCAGGAGTAGTCAAGACTTCTGACGGCGAGGCGCTGAGCGCCGCTCACTTCGTCTTCGCGTGCGGCGCGTGGCTGCCGAAACTTTTCCCCGACGTGCTCGGTGAGCGCATTCCTCCAACGCGCCAGGAGGTCTTCTACTTCCGCGCGCCCGCAGGCGACCCGCGCTTTCGCCCGCCCGCTATGCCTGTCTGGGTTGACTTCGGCGCGGAGGTTTACGGCATCCCCGATCTGGAGAGTCGCGGCGTCAAGCTCGCGCTCGACCGACACGGCGCGTCGTTCGATCCAGACGCTGGCGCGCGCGTGACGAGCGTGGAGACGCTCGCGGAGGTGCGTCGCTACGTGGCGG
>JAVXVR010000261.1:0-5793 GCA_032230165.1 Acidobacteriota bacterium
CGAGCAACTCGCCGCGCCGCGTGCGATAGAGCGCGCGCACGAAGTTGCTCGCCGCGTCCGCGCCGATCTGCTCTGCGCGCGGCGACTGCGGATCGTAGCGGCACACGCCGCGGTCTGTGCCGAACCAGACGACGCCCTCCCGATCCGTGAAGACGGAGAAGACGCGGTTCGAGCGCAAGCCCCCCGCCGTGTTCTCGAACGTGAAATGCTCCACTTGCTGTGAGTCGTGAAAACGAAACGCGCCCTGCCCGTCCGTGCCGACCCACACATCGCCCGCCGCATCGCGCCGCACGGCATCCACCGTCGAGACCTCGCCGACGCGACGAAGCTGTGCCGCCTCGTTCGTCTGCGAAGGCTCGCTCGCGACATACAACCCTCCGTCCGCGCCGCGCACGCGTGCGCCGAGCCACAACGCGCCGCGCCCGTCTGCATCCAGAGCCTCGACGAAGAAAGGTCGCGGTCGGCTCGACACTTCGCGCGCACGCTCGCCGTCAAACGCCAACAGACCGCGCGAGTGCGTGCCGACGTAGATCACACCATTGCGACCTTGCGCGAGGCTCGACAGCTCCAACGCGCCCGGCTTGTCCGCGTCCGCGCTGCGCAAGGGTGGTTCGGGGAAGGCGCGCGCGCTCAACGTGCCGTCGAGGTTGATCGCGCAACTGTAGAGCTGACCCGCTGCGGCAGTCATGACCGCGCGACCGCGCCCCTGCGCCATGATCGCCGTGATGGATTTCCCGCGCGTCTCTTCGAGCATGCGCGTCGCGCCGTCGCGCATCACCGCCGCGCCCGCCTCAGTGCCCATCCAGAGCGCGCCTGACTCGTCGAATTTCAGCGCGTTGATACGACCCTGCGCGAGTCCTTCAATAGCGACGGTCTGCGTGCGTCGCCCATCATACTTGGCGAGTCCGCCGTCCGTGCCGAACCACAAAGACCCTTCGGCGTCCTGCTCGATGGCGCGCACGCGATCCGAAGGCAGCCCGTGGAAGAGCGTGACCGCGCCCCACTGGTGCAGGTTCAAGGCGCGCGGGTCTGGCGTCTCCGTCGGGCTCTGCGCAGACGAGATGGAGAAGGCAAAAGGCAAAAGGCAAAAGGCAAAAGTGAAGACTGCTGCTCTCACTTTTGCCTTTTGCCTTTTTACTTTTGCCTTCATCATCAGTGCTTCTTGCGCTCCGCCTTCTGCTCATCATTGAAGCGCACGCGGTCGCGCACGATCCAAGCCTCCAGATCGTGCTCGGCTTTCTCCAACTCGTCGGCGTTGATGAGCCCGCGCCGCAGAGCCTCGAAGAAAGCGCGCGTGCGGACGTTGTAGGCGAGCTTGTCATAAGACTCGTGCGGCGTGCCTTCGGGTGTCGCGACGAACAGTTTTTCGTAAAGAGTCGCGAGCCGGCTCTCGACGCCGCGCAGAGAGAGGCTGCACTTGCGCGCGATGAGCCAGTTCGACAAGCCCAAAGCGAGATAGTAGAGCGCCTCGGCTTCAAACTCCGTGAGGAGCGGACGCTTGAAAGAGTCTTTGAACGCCGGATCGATCATGTCCGCCCCGTCTTCGAGGACGGCGGCGACGAAGCGCAGGAAACGCGACTCCGGGTTGTTCTTGTGGATGAAGCCGTAGGTCGGCGCGGGCTCGACCTGCCGGATGATCTTCCTGATCTCGTTGATGTAAATCTCGTCCGGGAACTGCGTCCAAAAGATCACGCGCGCCTGCGGCGACTCGCGCCAGATCGCCCGCGCCGCCTTGACGCCCGACAACTTCGGCATCTGAATGTCGAGCACGCACAAGCCCGGCTTGTGCTTCGCGGCTAACGCCACCGCCTCCTCACCGTCAGCCGCCTCGATGACGGGCGCGTGCGCCGCGAACTCGCGCTCCAGCAGCTCGCGCAAATAACGCCGCTGCGCCACGTTGTCTTCTGCGATAAGAATGGACATAGACGAAACCGGACTGACTTCAGAATGCAGCGTCATTCTATCACCTACCGACCGTCTGCTTACTAACCTCTGACCTCTAGCCTCTGCCATCTCCATGAAGCGGTCAATGTGGCTCTCCACAGGCGCGCGTGTGTGGGCTCACCCGCGCGGTCAGGGGCTAACCTGCGACGACGCTGTTCGCGCACGCGTCGTGCGCTCGACCGAAGAGGCGCAGGATGACTGCGAAATTGACAAACATAGATCGCGGAGAATGATTCGATGCAACGCCTGTCGCAAGCGCGCCCGACACGAAAGACGTGGCTCGCGCTCTCGCTCGTGCTCGCGGCTTCGCTCGCCGCAGTGGCTTGGCGCGCGTCGGCGCGACCGCGTGTGTGGGCGGCGGGCACGGTGCCGGTAGCGTTCTGGGTCTGGGGGAACGAGTTGCCCGCACAGGAAGAGATCGAGCGGGCGGCGAGCGAGACGAAGGCGCGCGTGTTGTTCGTGCGCGCGGGACAGTTGCACGCGGAGGGCGGGCGCGTCTCGCGCGTGCGCGCGCCGACGGGAAAGTTCCCGCGAGGAATTCCGATTCACCTCGTCTATAACGGCACGCGCGCGCTGCTCGCTTCGTTCGCGCAACTCGACGCACGCGCGCTCGCCTCATCAATCGCCGAAACTTATCGCGCCGATCTCGTGCGCGCCGAGGGCGACTGCGCGCGCGTCTCCGGCTTGCAGCTCGACTTGGACGTGCCGACGCGACTGCTCCCGCGTTACGCGGAACTTTTGCGTGCGCTGCGCGGCAGGTTGCCGACGGGCACACAACTCTCAGTCACGGGCTTGACGACGTGGATGAACTCGCCCGCGCTTCCCTCGACGCTCGACGCCGTGGATTTCTGGATTCCGCAATTCTACGGCGCGCGGATTCCCGAAACTCTGAGCGAGGTCATGCCCGTCTCTTCGCCCGCCTCGGTCGCCAGAGACGCGGCGCGTGCGCGCGCGTTGAACCGACCCTTCTATGCGGGCGTCGCGGCTTACGGCTACGCCGCGCTCTACTCGAAGGCGGGCGCGCTCGTCGAGATACGCGGCGACCTCGACCCGGACGACGCCGCGCGCGATCCCGACCTCGAACTCGTCGAGCGCCGCCCATTCGAGACGGACGCTTCGACGGCAACCTCCACGGACGCTTCGACCGGCAGCGAGTGGCGTTACGTCTTTCGCGCGCAGGCTGACACGACGGTCTGTGGTCTCTTCATCCGCGCGGGCGAGCAGTTGATGATCGACGTGCCGAGCGCGGAGACGCTGCGCGCGTCTCTGCGCTCCGTCCGCGAGCAGGCGGGCGGGCGACTCATTGGTGTCTGCCTCTTTCGTCTGCCCGCCGCCACCGACCGGACGGCGCTCACGCTCGCGCAAGTTGTCGCCGCGCTTGCGGATCGCCCCGCGACGAGTGAGACCAAAGTTCAGCTCAGCCGCGAAGCGCCCGACGCGACGGGCGAGGAGAGTTCCGCTCACCTGTGTCTGACGATCACGAACGACGGCATGAGCGGCGCGCTGCTAGGCGAGGCTCTGACGGTGACTCTCGGCGTGCCTGCGGGAAGCGTCGGCGGGATCGCCGGGCTGGAAAATTTCGAGAATGTGGAAACGCTGTGCGGCGATGCGACGCGAGGGGGGGCGTTCGAGCCGTGCAGCGCGCGCCGGGCGAACGCCGTGCGACTCCGCGCGCGTGCGTGGCGTCCCGGCGCAAAATCTCTGGCGACGCTGAGCGTCTCAAACGTGCTGCCGTCGCAGTTGCCTGTCGAGGTGATCGTGCGCGACGACGACGGTCGTGTGCGGCGAAGCGCGAGGCAAGTTCTCGTCGAGGGAGAGCAGGGGCGTTAACGATCTGCGCGAGGGAAGCAAAATATATGAGCAGCAAGAGCATCATGCACGCTTCGTTGGCGTCGCTGCGGCGCGGCGTTAGTTCCTTCTGTCGCCTGTCGCTGCCCACGCGCGCTGTCGTCTGCGCGGCTGTGGGCGCGACGACCGCCGTCGGCTGCGGTTGGTTCGGTCCTTCCGAGACGGTGCGTTTCAGCGGTGGCTACGGCGAGCCGAACGAGCGTTTGTACTCGCGCCTGCCGATGCTCAGCGTCGGTGGGGACGACTCGTTCACGAAACGCGAGGAGACGGAAGACTGGGAAGACTACGAAGCCGAAGAGCGGAACGCGAGAGAGATCGCCGCGCTGTGGGTTAAGGCGACCGACGTGTCTCAAGCTGTGGGGCGCGAAGGTCTGGAGCGCGTGCGCGGCGACTTACGCGAATACTTGAAAGAGTCCGAGCCACAAGGGCTCGACGACAACGGACGCAACACCGCGATTGATTTGCTCGACGCCTTCACTGCGCTCGACAAAGGCTCGTCGCCCGCCGCCGCGCAAGCTTACATGAAGGCGCGTCAGGCATACGACGCATGGCTTGCTGCCATTCATCCGGAGCCCGTTTACGTCTATCCGAAGCCGCCCGCGCGATCCGACGCAGAGATTGCGGCGGAAAATTCGGAGAAGTTGGACGCGCTCCGGCACGCGATTGAGGAGATACCGGCTGATCGGAATTTGTCTGACAATGTCGCCTACCTGCGCGCCGCGATCACTTACCAAGAGGCGAATTACGAAGACGCTGCGCGTGAATTTCAATCGCTCACCTTGCATTATCCGCGCAGTGAAAAGCGCGAGGCTTCGTTGTTGATGGAGGGGCTCGCGCAGTTGAAGCAGAGCAGTAGTTACAAAGCGGACGACGCGAGCGCGCTCAGCTCCGCACCGTGCGCGGAGTGTCGCGACGACGCCTGGAAGGCGGCACGAGCGGCATTCGGTCGCGTCATCGGCGAGTACCCGCGCGGCCGCTACGGACGGGACGCGCGCGGCTGGCTGGCATTCACGTCGCTGCGCGTCGGCGATACAGGCGCGGGGCTTGCAGAGTATTACCGCCTGCTCGCAGATGAGTCGGACGTAGGTGAGCGCGCCGAGGCGTTGAACTCTCTCGATATGGCGCGCTTCCACGCGGACGAGGCGGCGATGCACAAGGTCGAAGCCGAGTTGTCGAACGAGCCCGACGCCGCGCTTGCCTACGCCTATCACGAAATCTACAACTACGTCGCGGGCTTGAACATCTACGAAGCCCCGGTTTACGAGAGAGACGAAAAACAAGAGCACTCGACCTCTTCGTCCGACTATGTGCAGCGCAACAAGGAGGCGAAACGCAGGCTGAGCGATTGGCGGCGGAAAGAGTTGCGCCGCGTCGTCGAGTTCGCTGCGGTGATGCTGCGACGCTACCCGCGCACTAAGGTCGGCGGCGAGTTCGCCCTGCGCCTCGCCGAAGCCAACTTCGAGTCGGATGACGCCCGCGCGGCGCGGGACAACGCCGTGCGCGCGCTCGGCGCGGGTCTCGTCGGCGCGCGGCGTGTCGAAGCGTTGTGGGTGAAAGGGGTAGCCGAATATCGTCTGCGAGAGTATGATGCTGCGCGTCGCACTTTGAAGACGCTGCTCGACGAAGACCCGCGCGGAGAACTCTCGGCGGGCGGGCGCCGCCTCGTCGCCATGATCGCGGAAGACGCGGGCGACTTAGACGCCGCGCTCGAACAGTATCTCGCGCTCGACTACAAGGAAGACGCAGCCTACTTCGTGGACGTGTTGATGACCCCCGAACAACTCGCCTCGTTCGTCGAGCGCTACCCCGACCTGCCGCAACGCGACGAACTTCTCTACGCCCTCGGCGTCCGCTACCTGCGCGACAACCGCTTTACGGAAGCGCGCGCCGCTTACGCGCGCGTCCACACCACGCGGGCGGAAGACTCATCTTGCAGTTATGCTTATGGCTGCCATGCGAACAGCCGTTTCGGCGCAGCAAGCTACGAGGACGAAAGTCCCA
>JAVXVR010000277.1:0-3622 GCA_032230165.1 Acidobacteriota bacterium
CCGCCTCCGTCTGTCCCTCCGGCGCGACCGCCGGCGGAGAGCCGAGCATCGTGATGCGGCTCGCTTGCCAACGGCTCCACAGAAACCATCCCGCGCCGACGATGCCACCGCACAACAGCACGAGCACCAAGCCCGCCAAAACGATCAGCGGCGCGCGCGACCCCTTCGCTCCGCGCGCAGACTGCGACGCTGGCAAGCCCGGCGAGACGAACGAAGGCGCGACAGGCGGCGGCGAGACGAACGAAGGCGCGGCTGACGATGCGGCGCGCGCCGGCGCGACCTCTGCGCCGACCTGCGGCGCGATGCCTTGCGCAGGCAAAACGACAACCTGCTCCGAGACGCTCGCGCCAGACGGCGAAGCTATCGGTGGTTGCGCGGACGAAGGCTGCGCGGGCACGTGTTGCGCGGCGGGGCTTTGCTCCTCATGCGTCGCGCGCATGGCGTAATCTAGCGTCTCGAAGGCTTCGCCCTGCTTGGCGGTGTCGCTCGCGGCGCGCGCGGCTTCGGGCGTCCCGGTCGGCGCGTCTTCGTCGGCGCGCGGCGCGTGCGAAATGCTCGCGGGCAGATCGAGCGCGGCGCGCAGTTCTTCGAGAAAAACTGCGGCGGTCGGCTGACGGTCGTTGCGATCCTTCGCCATCCCGCGCTCGACGGCGCGCGCCACGCTCGCGGGCACGCCCGGCACGACTTCGTCGAGTCGCGGCGGGTGCACGGCGGCGTGTGCGTGGTGCAGTTCGGCTAGCGTCCTTGCGTCGAACGGTCGCGCGCCCGCGATGAGTTCGTAGAACATGACGGCGAGACTGTAGATGTCTGCGCGCCCGTCGATCTCCGCGCTCCCGTCGCGCTGCGGCTCGCCCCACTGTTCAGGCGACATGTAGTAGGGCGTGCCGAGCACCTGCCCGGCGACAGTGAGCGGCGCTCCATTGTCGCTTGTGGCGGCGTCGGCAATCTCGCGCAGCTTGGCGATGCCGAGGTCGAGGAGCTTGACGCAAAGCTCGCCATCGTCTTTGCGCTCGATCATCACGTTCTCAGGTTTGAGATCGCGGTGGACGACGCCCTGCTCGTGCGCTTCTTCGAGCACTTGCGCGACAGGCTCTAACGCCTCGAACGCTCCGGCGGGCGTGAAGCGTCCGCGCTGCTTGAGTTCTTTGTCGAGCGAGCGACCCGCGACGAACTCCATGACCATATAGACGAGCCCGTCCGAACTCGTGCGTAGATCATAGACGGTGACGGCGTTCGGATGACGGAAGCGACGCGCCGCCTGCCCCTCGCGCTGGAAGCGGCGCAGCCATTCGGGGTTGGCGCGAAACTCCGGTCTGAGCATCTTGAGCGCCACGCGGTCGCCCAGCAAGATGTGGCGCGCGCGGAAGATCGAGCCCATGCCGCCGCGCGCGACGAATGCCTCGATCTCGTACTGACCGTCGAGCACCTGCCCGACCATCTCCTGCGGCGCGTCTTCGAGCACCTGCCCATCGCGCGGGCAGAACTTCAGCGTCGGCTCGTAGCTCCCGCCGCATTGTGGGCACGTCTTCATGTGGGACTTGAATTTCGGATCGCGCCGGCGCGCTCCTAGACCGTGCGTTGGACGCTTCGCGCGGGGTTGCGGTTTGAACGCCGTAGGTCGTCACGCCCGCGCCTTACTTCACGCTCACTGTGGGGAAGTCTAGCACGAGCCTTTCAGGCGCGCGAAGGGAATGCTCCAGCGAAGGTTTATCATCGAACCAAATTTTTACCCCAAGCATCATAATTCCGGGTAAACTTGGGCGCTCGTCGCAAACACCTGCGCGCTCTCAGCGTCGCCCCCAAGCGTTGGAGAAGCTTCGCGTATGAAAGTACTGGAACAACTCGCACGATTCTCAAAAACCTTCCTTGTCACGCTCGCGCTCCTGCTCGTCGTCGTGCAGAGCGCGATCAACTACCTCGCGGGTCCAGACTTCTCCTTCGTCATCTTCTACCTGCTGCCCGTCTCGTTCGTCGCTTGGCTCGTCGGCAGACGCGCAAGCTATGCCGTTTCGCTCGTCTGCGCGACCGGATATTTTCTGACCGAGTATCTCTCGCCGCATTTCGACGGGCGCGAGTACCTCGCCTTCTTCAACGCGCTCGCGCGCCTCGGCGCGTTCCTCTTAGTCGCCTACTTCGTCAATGCCTTCCGGCGCTCGCTCGAACACGAGAGGGAGCTGGCGCGCACGGACGAGCTGACGGGCGCGACCAACCGACGCTCCTTCTTCGAGGCGGCGCAGCTTGAAATCAACCGTGCGCGCCGACACCGCCACCCTTTCACCATCGCCTATATAGATATAGACAACTTCAAAGAGCTGAACGACCGGTTCGGACACGCGGCGGGCGACACCGTGCTGCGCGCCGTCGTGCAGACGCTCAGGCGAGACATACGCGAGATCGATCTGGTCGCGCGGCTCGGCGGCGACGAGTTCGTCCTGTTCTTGCCGGAGACGGACGACGAGGCGGCGCGCGCCGTCGTCAGCCGTGCCCGCGCGAATCTGGACGCGCTCGCCGCGCAACGCGACTGGCGCGTCACCTTCAGCATCGGCGTCGTGACCTGGACGACTCCGCCGCGCACCGTTGATTCGATGATCCGGCAGGCGGACGACGCGATGTACGAAGTGAAGAACTCGGGCAAGAACCGCGTCGCGCACCAGACGATCTCCGGCGAGCCCGTGCCCGTTTCGGAACCCGTCCACGCTGCCTGAGTCGCGCCACACACGCGCACTCGCATGAGTCTCACGCCCCGTCACGCTTGAATCGAACTTTCGACACGCCGCTTGATGTTTGAGTCGGGCTCGCGTAAACATCCTGCCGATGAGTCACACGGACGTTCTGCTGCTCTCCCTGCTCATACTCTGCGCCGCCGCGCTCTACTCTTCGGTCGGGCACGGCGGCGCGTCGGCTTATCTGGCGGCGATGGCTCTCTTCGGTCTCGCGCCTGCGGTGATGAAGCCGACCGCGCTCTGTTTGAACCTGCTCGTCGCTTCGCTCACCACTTTCCGCTTCTGGCGCGCGGGCTATTTCTCGTGGCGCATCTTTCTTCCTTTCGCCGCCGCCTCGATTCCGTTCGCTTTCCTCGGCGGCGCGCTCACACTTCCGGCGGGCGTCTATAAGCCGGTCGTCGGCGTCGTGCTGCTCTTCGCCGCCGTCCGACTCTTCATGCACGCGCGCGCTCTGGCGCAAGAGAGCGAGCCGCGACTGCCGCCGCTCTGGGTGGCGGCGACGCTTGGCGCGGGGATCGGATTCTTGTCAGGGCTGACGGGCGTCGGCGGCGGGATTTTTTTAAGCCCGGTCTTGCTGCTGATGAACTGGGCGGACGTGCGCCGCACCGCCGCCGTCTCCGCCGCCTTCATCCTCGTCAACTCTGCGGCGGGACTGCTCGGCAATCTCACGAGCGTGCGCGTGCTCCCGGCAGCGATACCCTACTTCGCGCTCGCGGCTCTCATCGGCGGGCTTATCGGCTCGGAACTCGGCAGCCGACGCCTGCCGACGCTCGCCATCCGGCGACTGCTCGCGCTCGTGCTCGTCGTCGCGGGCGTGAAGCTGATCTTCGCCTGAGCAGGGCGAGTAAAGAGTAGCCGCAGATGAACGCAGATTCACGCAGATTAAGAATGCCCGCCAT
>JAVXVR010000360.1:0-3177 GCA_032230165.1 Acidobacteriota bacterium
TCGTCGAAGAGGAAGGGAAGCTGCGCGCGATACAGTTTGAGGAATGATAGGAGGTGAATCAATGATGAGAAAGTTGCTGACAGTCCTTTTCATGCTCGCGCTCGTCTCAGGCTCTGCGGAAGCGCAGCAGAAGCGTGGTCCCTCGACACCCGAAGAGCGCAAGCGCGCGGTGGAAATCGCGGAACTGCTTGAGAACGATCCACTCAACAAGGATGCCAAAAAACTGAGCGAGCAGTTATTGTTCTTTCTGATAGAAGTCCCGGACATCCACGTGACAATCTGCACGGACGTTCTAGGCAACTACTCGAAGATCAAGGGCGACTATGCGCCGACGATCACGGCGCAACTCACCTTTTCCGAAGCGAAGTTCGTCATCGAGCATCCGGATCAGTCGAATGACGACTACCAAGTTTACCTCGCGGGCGTCGAAGGCGTGCTTCGTACTTACCAAAACATCAAAAAAGCGAAGCCGAAGGTTGAGATCAAACCGCTCGAAGAGTTGCTCGTGAAGCAACAAGCGGGACAGTTAAATGATTTCGTCAAGAGCGCGATGGGTGGTTGCAAGTCTAAAACTTAACGCGCTACGTGCGCGGGTTATTTCGGTGAGACAATGACGACAGCACAGATCGGAATCATCGGCGGCAGCGGGCTCTACCAGATGCCGGAGTTGAAGGACGTTGAGGAAGTCGCGGTCGAGACTCCGTTCGGCAAGCCTTCGGACTCGTTCATCGTGGGGACGCTTGAAGACGTGCGCGTCGCGTTTCTGCCGCGCCACGGGCGCGGTCATAGGTTTCTGCCGACGGAGCTGCCGTTTCGCGCGAACATCTACGCCATGAAGCTGCTCGGCGTCGAGCGCATCCTGTCGGCTTCGGCGGTCGGCTCGCTGCAAGAGCGTTACGCGCCGCTCGACATGGTCATCCCCGATCAGTTCTTCGACCGCACACGCGCGCGCTCGCACGAATCTACCTTCTTCGGCGAAGGCATCGTCGCGCACGTCACCTTCGCGCATCCGGTCTGCGCGGAGCTTGGCGACGTGCTCGAAGAGTCGTGCAAGGCTACGGACGTGAAAGCTCACCGGGGCGGGACGTATCTGTGCATGGAGGGTCCGGCGTTCTCGACCAAGGCGGAGTCGAACATCTATCGCCAGTGGGGTATGGACGTGATCGGGATGACGAACTTGCAGGAGGCGAAGCTCGCGCGCGAGGCGGAAATCTGCTACTCAACGCTCGCGCTCGTCACAGACTACGACTGCTGGCACGAGGGGCACGACGCCGTCTCGGTTGAGCAGGTTATCGAGTACCTGAACAAGAACGTCAGCAACGCGCAGACGATCATGCGCGAGGCGGTCAGACGGCTCGCCGCGAAGCCGCGCGCGTGCGGTTGTAGCTCCGCGCTCAAGAATGCCATCTTCACCGCGCCCGAACTCTGGTCAGAGGCGACAACGCGGAAGCTGGATGCGATCATCAAAAAGTACCGTGACAGGTAAACCGTCAACCGTAACAAGGGAGAAAATGATTTTACCTGTCACCTGTTACCCGTCACGATTTACGGCTTTTGGAGGTTTTATGAAAAAGTTTTTCCTGTTAGCCTGCGGGCTCACCGTTCTAACTATGGGCTCGTCGGCGGCGCGCGCGCAGACGGGCGTGCGCCAGCCCGAACCGACAGTGATGCGCGATTCCGTCCTTGAGTCGGACATGAAGGGCAATCTTGTGAAGGCGCGCCACTACTTCAAGCTGAAGAAGGCTTATCGCGCCTCGCTCTCGCGCGCCGAAGAGATCATCGCCGGCTACCCGAACTTCTCGCAGCTCGACGAGGCGCTCTACATTGCCGGCATGAGCAATCTCTACATGTCCGAGAAGAAGGGCAAGCAGCCGCCCACGTTGCCCATCGAGAAGCACCGCGCGGAAGCGCGCGTGTATCTATCGCGCCTCGTCAACGAGTATCCGCAGAGCAAGTTTCATGACGACGCGGAAAAGGAACTTCAATCACTTGGCGGCGTTCTGCCGAAGACTGCTGATAAACAGTAAAAGCGGTCAGTCGTCCGTGGTCAGTCGTCCGTTGTTCGTCATTCACGTGCTGATGATCAAAGAATAATCACTCGGCTTATACAGCACGTAAAACAACTGACAACCTTTAGCTCTTTATCCTACCCACAGGAGAATCACATAAGTGTCTCTGCTAGCTGTAGGCTCGGTCGCGTTCGACGCGGTCGAGACGCCTTTCGGGAAGCGCGAGCGGATGCTCGGCGGCTCGGCGACTCACTTCTCGCTCGCGGCGAGCTTCTTCACGGACGTGAGAGTCGTCGGCGTGGTCGGCGGCGACTTCGGCGACGCGGAGTTCACGGTCTTTCGCGAGCACGAGATTGACACGACCGACCTGGAAGTCGTCCCCGAAGGTCACACCTTCTTCTGGCGTGGTCGCTACGACTTCGATCTCAACACCGCGCACACGCTCGACACGCAGCTCAACGTCTTCGCCGACTTCAAGCCCAAGCTCTCCGAAGGCTCACGCGGCGCGCGCCTCGCTTTCCTCGGCAACATCCAGCCCGATCTTCAAGTGGAAGTGCGCGAGCAGGTCGCGGGCGCTGAGCTTGTCGCGCTCGACACGATGAACTACTGGATCAGCACCGTGCCCGAAGCCGTCTGGGATGCCGTGCGCCGCGTTCACGTCGTCATCATCAACGACGCGGAGGCGCGGCAGCTCGCCAGTGAGCCGAACCTCATTCGCGCCGCGCGCAAGATTCTCGCGGCGGGTCCGAGCGCCCTCGTCATCAAGCGCGGCGAGTACGGCGCGGCTCTCTTCACACAGGAGTCGTACTTCGCCACGCCCGCCTACCCTTTAGAGTCCGTCTTCGATCCGACGGGCGCGGGCGACACTTTCGCCGGAGGCTTCATGGGGTATCTGTCGAGTCAGGATGCACCGGACGAGGCAGCGATGCGCCGCGCAATGATCTACGGGTCGGTGTTGGCTTCCTTCAACGTCGAAGAGTTCGGCACGGAGCGCGTGCAGCGACTCACGCATGACGAGATCAACGGGCGTTTCCGCACTTTCAAGCGAATGACACACTTCGAGGAGATTCCATTCGAGCGCGCCGTGCGGGCAGCATCAGAGCCGGCAGGTTAAGCTAAGCACATATTTGATTTGCAGAGCCGCGTCTGCGGCCACGGCATCATCAGG
>JAVXVR010000433.1:0-2914 GCA_032230165.1 Acidobacteriota bacterium
ATCGCGCCGTCGCGCTGACGTTCGCGGACGTAGCCGCCGAGAAAATCATAGAGACCGCGCACGTTGCGCTCCCAGAACATCTGCGCCAACTCGTGCCCTTCGAGCGCGGAGTGCGTCAGCAGGCGCAGGAATTCCGTGTCGCTCTCGTGATGGCGCATCAGTTCGCGCGCGAGCCCCGCGAAGACTGCGAAGTCGTCCTTGCGCCGGATGGCGTCGGCGACCGTCGCGCACAAATCACGCACGTCGCCGGCGCACGCCTTGAAGTCGATGATGGCGCTATAGAGTTCCTGCTTGTTGGCGAAGTGGCGGAAGACCATCGCCTCGGAGACGCCCGACTCGTGAGCGATCTCTTTCGTCGTCGTGCCGCGAAAGCCGCGCTGCGAGAAGAGGCGCATCGCGACGCGAAGGATTTGCTGTCGCCGCTCCTCGCCCGCCATGCGTCCGCCGCCGCCGTGCGCGGCGTCGCTCTTTACGGTCTCCAGCACCCTCGTCATTCGTTCTCCATCGCCCCGCCAAAACTCGTCCGACCCTGAGATAAGTGAGTACTTACTTACCAAAGTCCGCGCCGACTGTCAAGCGTCTTCACCTTCCGGCGGCTGTACTGTTCCCGACCTTGCGCTATAATCGCCGCGTACATTTTCACAACAAAACGCGGAAGCACTTGCCCCGCGTGCGCGCTCTGGTTCGGGCGGCGCGCGCTAGGTTTACGGGAGTCGCGGGCAGCGTCCGGATGTCGGCACGTCGTTTGCTCGCTTGTCACGGGAAAAGCGAATCTTTGAGAGCGACATCTCGCGCGCTTTCGTCATCGTAAGGCGGATGAATTTCAACTGAAGGAGAAAACTAAGATGTCACAGAACTTCAATAACACGAACAACCCTTCGACGGGCGGCGCGGGCACGGGCGCGACCGACGCGGGCACAACCCGCGACACTTCAGCCAGCACCGGCACGTCCTTCGGCGCGGGCAGCCTCTCGTCCACGGGCGCGGCGACCGGCGCGGCTCCGGCGCGCGACGGGATCGCTGGCACGGCGCAGGAGTATGGTCAGAAGATCGCCGACGCGGCTTCGCAGGCGAAGGACTACATGAGCGACAAGCTCTCGCCCGCGGTCGATAAGTTCCGCGAGTTGCAGCAGAAGGACTACGGTCAGATCGCGGACGACGCTAAGGAGTACGCGAAGCAGAACCCCGGTCAGACGATCCTGATCTCTGCGGCGGCGGGCTTCCTGCTCGGACTCTTGCTCCGCAACACGCGACGCTAAAGACAGGTTTCAGGTAACGGGCGACGGGTGTCGGTTTGGGAAACTTTCCACCGACACCTGACGCCCGACGCCCGTCACATGAAGGAGGTACTAGCGATGGCTGACTTAGAGAGACGCGCGACCGCCGCCGCGCCCGCAAGGGTTGAGCCGCCGCCGCCGAGCGTCGAACTCGAGCAACTGCCCACGATGTTCAGCCGTCTCGGCGACGACGTGATGACGCTCTTGGACGCGAAGCTGGGCTTGCTCAAGATCGAATTGAAGGAGGAAGCAGGCACTTACACGCAGCTCGGCGTGATGCTCGCGGCGGGGGGCGTGCTCGCCGCCATCGGCTTCACGCTCTTGAACGTGGCGGTCGCTTTCTTCGTCTCGCGGCTCTTCTTCATGTCGTACACGCCGCCGATCTCCTATGCCCTCGGCTTCGTCGTGACGGGCGCGCTCTACCTCGTCGTCGGCGGCATCCTCGTCCTCGTGATGAAGAACCGTCTGGCGACGCACTCTGCCGCGCCGCAGCGCAGCATCGATGAGTTGAGAAAGGATAAGCAATGGCTGAAGAACGAAATCTAGCAACGGCGCGCGCGCCAGAAATCGTCCGCGACGACGATGAGCCGACGAAAGAGGAGCTTCAACGCCGCATGGAAGAGGCGCGCGATTCAATCTCGCAAACCGTGAACGACATTAAAGACACCGTGACGACGCAGTACCAGAACGTCAAAGAGACCATCTCGCAGTCGCTCGACTGGCGCGAGCAGTATCGTCGCCGCCCCGTCGCCTTCACCGTCGGCGCGCTCGGCGTCGGGCTCGCGCTCGGCTACAGCATCGGCGGCGTCGCTTTCGGCGACGGGGACGATCTCGCCGGTCGCTACTACGAGGCGGAAGGCGAGTACGGCGAGAACGACGACACACTCCAGCCGCACGCGCCGTCCTACGCGGCGCAGGCGATCACGGGCGGCGCATACGGCTCGACCGCCTACGCGCCCGCGCCTCCCGCGCAGGCTTCCGCCGCCGAGTCGACGGGGTCGCGCCCGTCCTACAGCAGCGGCTACGAGTCCGCGCCCGCGTCGGAAGAGTCAGACAAGCCGAGCCTCTTGGCGCGCTTCCGGGAGACGAAGGCTTACGACCGCTTGCAGGACGAGCTGGGCACGCTCGGCGAGCGCGCCGTCGAAGAGTTGTCGAAGACGGCGCGCAGCGTCGTGCTGCCCGCGCTCCTCGGCAAGCTCAAAGACTTGATCGGCATAGACCTTTCGACGCAGCGCGACGTGGCGCAGCGCAGCCGCCTCGAACAGGAGTCCGCCACGGCGGCAGCCGCCACCGAGCGCAGCGCGACCGGCGCGGGGGCGGGCAGTGGTAGCAGCGGCACGACCTACGGGACAGGCACGGGCGGCTACGGCAAGACGCTGTGAGCGAGACGCCTCGGCATGACTAATCGGGACGACGGGCGAGCGCGCATTTGAGCCTCGCCCGTTCGTCTATCCGGCGCGCGCACCGCGTGTGAAGTAAATATTAACTCGTGAGATGATCGAAGCCGTGACCGAAGCGACGCGCGCCGCAAGCGACGACGAGCCAACGTCGCGCGGCGTTGATCTCTCCGCGGCTTCCGCTCACGCAGAGATCATCCTCAACGCCTCGGCGGGCACGGGTGAGTGTGGGCGGGCGGG
>JAVXVR010000520.1:0-4095 GCA_032230165.1 Acidobacteriota bacterium
TAAGCATTGGCTACCAGAATTGAATACTATTAAAGGCGAACAATTCTGTTCGGATTGGCTAAATGATCCTAGACGGGTTCAATGGCTTCGGAATCTTGTTACTCAGTATTCAACATTCGCCGAACCGGAGGAAATAAACGAAGAGAACCGACAAGAATGGAATGCTAGTGTGCTCGAAAGAGTCTTAGAAGAGATTGGCAGCTTTGAAAGTCTGAGTAACCCTGACGACACCGAGACAGGGCAGAACATCCAATATCTTTTCGAGTTTTTAGCTGAGGCGAAATTACTTAATCCAACTTTCATTACTGACTTTCCAAAACCGATCTCCCCGCTCTCGAAAGCCTCGCCCGCCGATCCGGCAGTCGCCGAGCGTTTCGAGTTGTACGTCGCGGGGATGGAGATCGCGAACGGGTTCTCGGAGTTGAACGACCCGCAAGAACAGTACGAGCGTTTTGAGGATCAGGCGCGGCAGCGCGAGCGCGGCGACGACGAGGCGATGCAGATGGACTTGGACTACGTCCGCGCGCTCTCCTACGGGATGCCGCCCGCCGCAGGCATCGGCATCGGCATCGACCGCCTCACGATGCTGCTGACGAACAAGAGATCGATCCGCGACGTGATCCTCTTCCCGCACATGCGCCCCGTTGCGGCGAAGCCGGAAGGCGCGGAGCAACCCGCAGAGCCGGACGAGCAACCAAAACCGCAAGCGTAATCTCTCACCGAGCTTTTAACCGAACTAATCCGCCTCACGAGTAAGGCGCATGAAGGAGAATCGAATGATGACCCGAAAGTTTATTGCAGTTTCCCTCTTGTTGATACTGAGCGGCGTCCTCGCCTACGCGCAAGGCGAGGCGAAGACCGTCACGATCAAGGGCTACCTCATCGACAACGCGTGCGCGGGCGCGCCCGGCGACGATAAGGACTCCGCCGAGGAGGCGAAGGAACACAAGACCAGTTGCGCCCTCATGCCGAGCTGCACCGCGAGCGGCTTCGCCGTCGCCGAGGGCAGGAAGATCTATAAGTTGGACGAGGCGGGCAACAAGCTTGCGCTCGACGTGCTGAATGCGACGAAGACCAAGAAGGGCTTGAAGGTCGAAGTCGAAGGCACGGTCGAAGGCACGACGCTCCACGCGACGAAGCTCACGGAAGTCGCGGCGAAGTAGGGCGCACGAGACTCATCTCACACGCACGAAGGGCGCGGATGCTTTAACATCCGTGCCCTTCGTGTTTTTAGTTTCAATCGTGTCTTACGGCTTCGGCGTCGCGCCGTCGCGCGCGGTCGCGCCCTTCGCCTTTTCGCGTAAGGTGTTCAGGCGCTCGGTCGCCCAGTCGGGGACGCTGCCCTGTCGCGCGAGCGCCTTGACGTAAGACTCCATCGCCGAGAGCGCGCCCGCCGCGTCGTTCATCTTCTCGCGCACGCGGCTCAAATCGGAGAGCATCTGCGGCGCGTCGTCGCCGTAAAGCTCGGCTGCGCGCGCGAAGTTCTGTGCCGAGAGTTCGAGTTGACCCTGACGCTCGTAGAGGCGCGCGAGGTGATAGAAGGCGACGGGGTAGCGCGCGCCGTCGCGTGCGGCGACGGGCGTGAGCGCGCCGATGGCGTCGTCTGTGCGTTGCAGGTTGATGAGCGCAAAGCTCAACTCAAGATTCGCGGGCGGGAGGTAGCCGCCGCTACGCGCGAGGACGTTGCGATAACGTCTCACAGCCTCCTCGAACTTCCCCGTCTCGCTTGCCTCTCGCGCCGACCGCAACATCGTGTAGGTCTGCGGATCGACGCTTAGAGAGCGCGACGACAACAACGTGCGCGCCGCGTTCGGACGCGCCGTGGCGTTCGCGCGCGCGGCTACGTTCGGCGCGGCGTTCGCTCCGGCGTTCGATGTTGCGCCGCCGTAAAGTGCCGCGCCCTCGCGTCGCTCCTTCAAGACATCTTCGCTCTCGACGCCGGCGTTGATCTCATTGCGCGCGAAACTGATCTCGCGCGGGACGCCGCCGCCCACCTGCGCCGCGCGCGCCGTGTAGTTTTCGAGCACGGCGAGACCGCGCTTCGTGTCGCCGTCTTCGGCGTAGGCACGCGCGAGCGCTGACGTAGCTTCGACGTGGTCGGGCTGCAAACGGAGCGTACGCGTCCACTCGCGGATCGCCAGGTTCGCTTCGCCGCGCAGCAGATAGAGGCGACCGAGGTTGTAGCTGGCTTCGGCGTAAGTGAAGTTCTCTTGCGTGAGCGCGGCGACGAGCGCGTCGTAAGCCTCATCCCAGCGACCCTGCCGTGTGAGCACGACGCCGAGGTTGTTCAGTGCGCGCGAGTAGTTCCCTTTGCGCTGGCTGACGGCTTTGCGGTAGGCATCAGCCGCCGCGTTCGCGTCGCCAAGGCGTGCGAGCGCGTTGCCGGTGTTGTAGAAGAATGCCGGATCGTATCGATCCTCGTGAATCATCAGACGCAACTCGGAGAGCGCCTCGTCCTTCTGGTTCAACTCGACGAGACGTTCGACGAGCGCGCGCTGCAAACGCGCGCGACTTTCCGGCGACGCCTCACTAATCTCCGCGCGACGTCGGCGCAGCTCAGCCTCGACGGTCTCAACCTTCGGCGCAGCCACGGCTGGCTTCACCTCTGCCACGCTCTTTGTCGCCTCGGCGTTCTTCAACGCGTCTGTGTTCTTCGACGCATCGGCGTTCTTCGTCTCGCCTTCTTTCTTCGTGGCGGCGGCGTTCTTCGTCTCATCTACTGACGCCTTCGGCTCAGCCGCAGACGCCTTTGTTTCGTTCGCCCTTTTCGCCTCGCCTGTCGCGGCGGGTTGCGTGCCGACGCGACGCACGCGCGTGGTCGTCGTCTGAGCGCCCGTCTTCTCCTGCTTCTTGTTCGTGGCTGGCGCGCTCGTTTGCGGTGAAGGCGCGGGCGTGCGCTTCGTCTGCGCACGCACGGCAGCGACGGACGCAAGCGCGAGGGCGAGGCAGAGCGAGAGGCGGCGCGCGTGCGCGAGGCGCGCGCGATTGATTGCAGAGGTAGAGAGTTGAACGGGCATGACTGATTTCTCCAATGGGAACTTGCGAGGTTTATGTCTTCATTCGCGGCGGCGTGGTGACGGACGGCGTGTAGGCGATGATCGTGCCGCCGAAGCCGACCGCCCAGCCGCGAGCGCGCGTCGCGAACGAGAGACGCTCTAAGGGGTGGCGCGTGCCGCTCGGAACTTGCGTCCACGTCGCGCCGCCGTCCGCCGTGTGGATGACCGTGCCGTTTGCACCGACCGCCCAGCCTTCCGCCGCGTCGAAAAATTTCACGTCCGAGAGATCGTCTGCGGTGCTCGACTGCTGACGCAGCCACGTGCGCCCGCCGTTCGCGGTCGAGAGCACCGTGCCGCCTGCGCCGACCGCCCAGCCGCGCCGCGCGTCTATGAACGAGACGGCGTTGAGCCGCGTCGCGTCTTCCGCCACGACGGACGCGCCGCGCCAGAGCGTGCCGCCGTCGGAGGTCTGCAAGATGGTCGCGCCCGCGCCGACGAGCCAGCCTTGCGACGCGTCGAGGAACGACGCGCCGAGCAGCAGTCGCTGCGTGGGCACGCGCTGGCGCATCCACGTCGCGCCCGCGTCCTGCGTCGCGTAGAGCGCGCCCATCTCGCCGAGCGCCCAGCCGCGCCGCGCGTCCGCGAAGACGACGCGCGTTAAGACGACGCCCGCATCCGCGCCCGTCACCTCGACGCGTGTCCACGTCGCGCCGCCGTCCACGGTCTTCAAAAGATAGGAACGCGCCTCTTCCATGCGCGCCAGAGCGTAGAGGCTGCGCTCGCAGACGAGCCAGCCGGTCTCTGTGTCGGAGAAGAAGACGTCGCGCAGTGCGTCTTCGGTCGGGCGCGCGAGCGTGCGCCAGGTGCGACCGCCATCCGTGGTCGAAAGGATCGTGCCCTTGCTCCCGGCAGCCCAGCCGTGTTGTTCGTCCACGAAGTGAACCGCGCGCAGCCAAGCCATCGTGCCTGATGCCTGCGGTGACCACGCGCCTGTCGCCGCGGCAGCGACTTGCGTGGTGAAAAGAATGAAGAGTGATGCGGCGATGATGGCGGATTGCGGACGTGCCGATTTTAGATTGCGGATTGCGGATTGCGGATT
>JAVXVR010000576.1:0-2562 GCA_032230165.1 Acidobacteriota bacterium
GGCAGAGTCGCCGCGCCCTCGCCGTGGAACTCGACGAACTTGCCGACGACCTTCTCCCTGCGCAGCAACTCCGTCACACGAAGCACCAAATCGGTCGCCGTCACGCCCTCGCGCAAACTGCCCGCGAGGTGCACGCCGACCACGTCCGGCGTTAAGAAATAGACGGGCTGACCGAGCATTCCCGCCTCCGCTTCGATCCCTCCTACGCCCCAGCCGACGATGCCGAGCCCGTTGATCATCGTCGTGTGCGAGTCCGTGCCGACGAGCGTATCGGGGAAATAAACTCCGTCGCGCTCGATGACGCCGTGCGCCAGATATTCGAGGTTGACCTGATGACAGATGCCTATGCCGGGCGGCACGACGTTAAAACTATGAAAGGCTTGCATCCCCCACTTCAGGAATTGATAGCGCGAGCGATTGCGCCGGAATTCCATCTCCATGTTCTTCATCAGCGCGTCGGGGCTCGACCATGAGTCAACCTGCACCGAATGATCTATGACGAGATCAACCGGCACGAGCGGCTCGATCATTTTCGGATCGCGCCCCATGCGCTGAACCGCCGAGCGCATCGCCGCGAGATCGACGAGCAGCGGCACGCCCGTGAAGTCTTGCAGCAATACGCGCGCGACGTAGAACGGAACTTCATCGGTGCGCTCTTCGGTCGCCTTCCAGTTCGCTAGAGAGCGCACATCTGACTCTTCGACCACTTTGCCGTCGAAGTTGCGCAAGACCGATTCGAGCACGACGCGGATGCACACGGGGAGTCTGGAGACGTGCCCGACGCCTTCGCGTTCAAGTTGCGGGAGCGAGTAGAACTGTCCGGTGCGACCTTGACCGGCGTCGAAAGTTTGCAGCGTGTTGAAGAGATTATGGGTCATTGGAGTCATCGGAAAGGTCAGTACCGCCTGCGGCAAGCGGGCGGGTGTCGGTTGTGCCAGCATCCGCCCGCTTGCCGCAGGCGGTACTGACTGATTCGCCCAAGCTGTCGTTTGATCAAGTAAGTCTTAGTTTACGAAGCGTGTGATGAATCGTCAAGGAAGTGGTCTTGTGCGCGCCGAGACCTGTTTGCTGTCGTCTCGCGCCATTTGCTATAGTCTCGGCAACCAGCCAACTGAGGAGAGACGAGCGATGCCGAAGAAGACGCCTGATGGGTTCGAGTACCTGAGCAACGATCCCGACTTCGTGCCCGATCCGGAGATCGAGCAGTTCATGGAGGAGGAGATCGCGCGCGCGCCGCAAGACCCGGATCAGTTGGCGCAGCGCCTGCGCAACAATACCGCCTCCTCACCCGCTGACTCGGGCGGCGACCCTGACGCCACCTGGGAAGGCGTGAACGACAGCGGCGAGGAGTCGGTCGCGGGCGACAACCCGACGCCCGATCAGTCTCTGGTCGAGGAGAACGCGCGCGCCGTCGGCGTCTCTTACGAGGACAACGAAGAGTTGGAGTTCATCGACAAGATCGACAAACGGGATCGCAACCGCTTCGAGCTTGACCCGCGCTCCAAGACCGAAGACGACTCGATCTAAAAGCCGTCAACCGTAAACGGTAAACCGTGACAAGAGAGAACCTGGTCTTCTCTTGTCACGGTTTACCGTTTACGGTTGACGGCTCTATTTGAAATTGCTGCGCGGCGCGAGCGTAACGCTCTTGACTAAGACCCTGTCCGCCGGACGCTCCGAGCCTTCGGCGACGGGCGCGGTGCTGATGATGTCGGCGTTGCTCATGCCCTCGATGACGCGACCGAAGACGGTGTAACGCTTGTCGAAGGCGGGCTGACGCTTGAGCGTGATGAAGAACTGGCAGTTCGCGGAGTCGTTCGATTGCCCGCGCGCCGCGCCGACGATGCCGCGGTCGTATTGGATGTCCGAAAACTCCGCGGGCACGTTGGGCAGCGGCGAGTTGCCCGCGCCGTCGTTCGCGGGGTCGCTATCCTTCGAGTTCGGATCGCCGCCCTGAATGATGCCGAGTGCCGGGTCGATGCGGTGGATGGTCGTGCCATTATAGAAGCCCTCACCTGCGAGCTGCTTGAATCGCTCGACCATCTTCGGCGCGAGGTTCGGGTAGAGTTCGATGACGATGCGACCGTAGTCCGTCTCGATAACCGCCGCCTGTGCGTCCGCTTCGGGCTTCGCGCCTTTCTTCACGTTCGCCTCGTTGACGTCGCCCTCTGCGTCCGAATCCTTCGTCGCAAGTTTATTATCATTCTTGCCGCACGACGCCGCCGTGAGCGTAAGCGCGAGCACGAGCAGCGCGGCGCGGCGCCCCCAAACCTTTTGACTCATCGAGACAGTTTCCTCTCGGTCTGTGTATTCAAGAGCTTCAATCGCGTAGCAACTATTTACGTCGAAACGCGCGCGACCCGCAACCCGGCGCGGCGCGCCTTAAAAAAGTTTGCGACTATCAAGCAGGAGCGTCACGGGTCCGTCGTTAACCAGCTCAACCTCCATCATCTTCCGAAAACTTCCCGTCTCGACCCGCAAGCCCGCGCGCCGCGCCTCACCGACGAAGAACTCGTACAACTTCTCCGCCTGTTCAGGTGGCGCGGCTTCGATCCACGAAGG
>JAVXVR010000218.1:0-4501 GCA_032230165.1 Acidobacteriota bacterium
CGCGCGTCTCCGCCGTGAGCGGCGTGTGGACGGTGAGGAAGTCCGCGCGCGCGCAGACCTCCTTGAGCGGCGCAAACTCGATCTCGGTGTTCGCCAACTGCTCCGGCGCGACAAAAGGATCAAAGGCGATGACCTTCATCTCGAACGCGAGCGCGCGGCTCGCCACCACGCGACCAATGCGACCCAAACCGACCACGCCCAGAGTCTTCCCGCGCAGCTCGACGCCGATGAACTTCTTGCGCTCCCACTTACCCGCGCGAAGCGATGCATTCGCCTGCGGGATGCGACGCGCGAGCGCAAGGAGCAGCGCGACCGTGTGCTCGGCGGTCGTCATCGTGTTGCCGTCCGGCGCGTTCAACACAATAATGCCGCGCGCGGTCGCCGCGCCCACGTCTATGTTATCCACACCGACGCCTGCGCGACCCACTGCGCGAAGCCTCACGCCCGCGTCCATCAGCTCGGCTGTGACTTTCGTCTCGCTGCGGACGACGAGCCCGTCGTAGTCGTGAATGATCTCGCGCAGCTCCGCAGGGTTCAAACCGGTCTTCTTCTCGACGGCAAAGCCCGCGGCGCGCAAAGGCTCAAGCCCGCTCTCGCTCACGTCGTCGGCGATTAAAATTTTTGCGTTATCCATGCGCCTCGCAAGTCATTTCGTGTCCCTGCGTGCGGCGACGACGACGAGCCAGTCGAGCACCAGATCAGCCGCAGTTTCGCCCGCGTCCTCCGGCGTGATCTTGACGATATCGCCCTCGCCCTGTCGCGTCCTCGCGCCACCCATCGCTTGATAATAGAGCTTCCCCTTCGCCTTCACTTGTCCCGTTCCGGGCGCGAGGATGGAATACTTCACAACGTAGTCGAGCGAATTGAAGATGACGCGCCCCTGCTGATAACTGTCGCGCTCAAGCTCAAGCCAGATGACGTAGTTTTCCGTCTCGGCGCGCGCCCGTTGCTCCGCCACTTCGTGCTTGACGAGACCGAGCGAAGTGGTCTTCAACGACTGACTGAGGCGCTCGACGAACTTGTTGAAGATCGTCTCGGCGCGATCTGAAGTTTTATCCACGCGACCCGCGACGACGAGCGCAACGTTTGGCAGCGTCCTCTTCGCGGCTCGCGCCGCCATCGCTTCCGGCTTCGGCAGCTCGATAACTGGCGCGGGCGCGGGAGTCGCCCCCGGCTTCTCGCCCGCGCGCACGCGTCGCCCCGACTGCGCCTCGGCGGTCGCGCAAAAAATCAGCGCGGCGAACAGGCTCAACGTTCCGGCGCGCACCGCCCGCCCGCCGAACAATCGTGCGCGAGTAATAATTCGACGCATCAACATACCTCCCGAACTTTCATGCGCTCACATCGGCTCGCCCGCGTCGCTGCCGTCGGCGCGTCCGCCGCGCGGCGAGTCAAACGCTCCATCGGGCGAAGGCGTCGAAGTGCCCGCGCTGCTGCTCTCGCCAGATGATGCGCCGCCAGACTTCGTGGCGTCTTGTGTCTGTTCGAGGTCTTCGAGCGTCTCGCTGCTCGTCGCTTCTTCCTGACGCGGCGTGCTACTGCCCGCGCTGCCCGACTGATTCGCGCCTTCCCTGTCTCCCATTTTCGCCTCCCTTAAAAAAGCATTCGCAAAGATGTGATAAGCAACAACAGCGTCGCGGCGTAAAACCCGGCGAGCACGTCGTCCGCCATGATGCCAAGCCCCGACTCCAAAGCTTCGAGCCGCCGCACGGGGTACGGCTTCCAGATGTCGAAGAGGCGGAACAGGGCAAAGCCCACGACGATGACCCATGCGCCCGATGTGAACGGCACGAACGCGAACGCGATCAACTGTCCGGCTACCTCGTCGATCACGACCGCGGCGGGGTCTTTCCTTCCGAGTAGCTTCTCCGCACGCGACGACGCCCACACGCCCGCCAGCGTCACGCCGAGCAAGAGCAGCAGCGCAACCAACGTGCTGATCGCCTCGACCTGCGCCGCGCCCCACCCCCGCGCGGTTGCGTGCGCGAACACCTCAACATGCGACACGCGCGCGAGCAAGTAGAGCCCGACGCCGACGAGCGAGCCCCAAGTCCCCGGCGCGAACGGTAACAGCCCGACGCCGCACGTCGCCACCGCGAGCGCGACGTAATCCATCGCCGTGCGACTCTTCGGCGGGCGCGCGATGAAAGCGGTCGTGACGACCGTCGGGTTCAGCTCGTCGCTCGACTCTTTGATAGTCATTGTGAGCAGTGAGCGGTAAGCAGTGAACAGTAAAGGCAGATTGAAACTGCTTACTGCTCACTGCTCACAATTTCCCCCACCAAGTCGTACTCGTGCGCGCCCGTGACCAGTACGTTGACGAAATCGCCGGGTGCGGGCGCGAAGCCTTCGGGCGCGTCGTTGATAAGGACGCAGCCGTCTATGTCCGGCGCTTGCGTCTCCATGCGTCCTTGCCAGAGCAGGTCGGTCTCTTGGGATGCGCCCTCGAAGAGCACGCGCACGGTTTCGCCTATGCGCGCGCGGTTGCGTCGGCGCGAGATGCGTCGCTGCTCTTTCATCAGCGCGGCGCGTCGCCGCTCTGCCGTCTTGCGGTCAACTTTATCGGGCAGCAGATACGCGGGCGTGCCCTCCTCGTCCGAATACGCGAAGACGCCGACGCGGTCGAACTCGACGTTGCGGACGAAGGTCATAAGCTCCGTGAAGTCCTCTTCGGTTTCGCCGGGGAATCCCGTGATAAAGGTCGTGCGGACGGCAACATTGGGGACGCGCTCTCTCACGCGCGCGATGAGTCGTTCGAGGCTCGCGCGGTTGCCGCCGCGACGCATGAGCTTCAAAACTTTCTGCGAGGCGTGCTGCAAGGGTATGTCGAGGTACTTGCAAGCCTTTGGCTCCCCAGCCATCACGTCGAGGAAAGCGTCGCTCACGTGCGTCGGGTAGGCGTACATGACGCGCACCCACTCGACGCCTTCGAGCCGCGCGAGTTCGCGCAAGAGATCGGCGAGACCGTCTTGAAGTCCCAAGTCTTCCCCATAGCGCGATGAATCTTGCGCGACGAGGACGAGTTCTTTGACGCCTTGCTCGATGAGCGAGCGGGCTTCAGCGACGACAGAGCCGAAGCGACGGCTGCGGAAATGCCCGCGCATCTGCGGGATGAAGCAGAAGGCGCACGGGCGGTCGCACCCTTCGGCGATCTTGACGTAAGCGAAATGCCTAGGCGTGGCGAGCACGCGCGGCGTCGATTCGTCGTAGAGGTAGGTCGCGCTCTGATTGCCGAGCGTAACGACGGGGAGCGAGCGAGTGTTGATGCGCTCGTCCGCCACGGTCGTAATGTCATTGATCTGGTTCGTGCCGATGAAGGCATCGACTTCCGGTATTTCGGCGCGCAGCTCGTCGCGGTAACGCTCGACCAGACAGCCCGCGACGACGAGGCGTTGGCACTTGCCGTCCGCTTTCATTCGCGCCGCTTCGAGGATGGCGTCGATTGATTCTCGCTTCGCCGAGTCAATGAAGCCGCATGTGTTGACGACGAGCGTCTCCGCCTCCGATTCGTCGGTCGTGATCTCGTAGCCCGCCTGTTTAAGCTGCCCCATCATCACCTCGCTATCAACGAGGTTCTTCGGGCAGCCCAGAGAGATGAATCCGATCTTCTTCATAATGTTTTCGTGAACCGTAAACTGTAACAAGTGACAGGTTAAAAGTTTTCTTCTTGTCACACGTCACGGTTGACGGTTGACGGCTTTTCAATCCTTAGCAGCCAGCCTTCGACGCGGGCGACTTCCGCCTGTGATAGCTCTCGCGCGCCGAAGCGGACGCGGTTGTAGGCTCGCGTGACGAGCAGGGCTTCGGGCATTTGAAGCGCGCCCGCGAATTCGAGCGGCGTCTGGTGCGGCGCACGTCGCAACCCGCGTGCTTCAAGTGCGCGCATCATGCGTTCATAAAAGAGCACCGCCGAGCCGCCCGCGCCGACACCGCGCCATTCTTTAATTTTGCGCCGCAGGCTAAAGCCACGCCGACGCGCGACGAGGAAGCAAACCAGCGCAACGGCGCTGCCGAGCAAGACGAAGAGCGTGGGCTCGACGAGAGTCGCGCGTCTTTTCGCGCTGCCGAGCGTCACGGCTTGCGACCAAAACGCCGCGAGCTTCGAGGTCAGACTGTCGATGAGTCGCGAGCCGCTACGTCGATAGTCGGTGAAGCTGTTACGCAGCGACGACGCGAGCTGCTGCTGATCCTGCCGGTCGTAATCGACGACCCACTGAATCCAGAACATCTCAAGAGCTTCGGCGTACTTCTCCAACTGACCGCGCAAGCCCGTCTGCTGAGCGTGACCGGGGCGACCCGTCGCAGGCGTCGGATCGAAACTCACCCACGCATCTACTTGCGGAAAATAGACCTCGACCCAGGAGTGTGCGTCCGACTGACGGACGGTGAACACGTCCGCCGCGTCGTTGTACTCACCCATCTGGAAGCCGTTGACGACGCGCGCCGCGATGCCGACCGAGCGCAGCATGACCGCCATCGAAGTGGCGAAATACTCGCAGTG
>JAVXVR010000093.1:0-4346 GCA_032230165.1 Acidobacteriota bacterium
TTTCGAGGAACGCTCCTTCGGCTTGCGGCACGCGGTCAATGAACGTCTCAGGGTCTTTGGGCCACGCGAGCCACGTCGCCGCGTGCCTGTGCCACTCGGCGGGCATACGGTAGCCGAGTTCGCGCGGTGTCTGCTGCTTCGTCGTCATTATTTCGTCGCAGGCGATTCGAGGAAGCGATGGCTTAGCCCCTGGTAGGATTCGATGCGACGGTCGCGCAGGAAGGGCCAGTTCTGCCGTGTGCGCTCAATGGCGTCGAGCGGACAGTCAACCACTAAAATCTCTTCCTTGTCGGCGGAAGCCTTCGCGATGATGCGACCGAACGGATCGACGACGAACGACTGACCCCAGAACTGCAACTCGCCCTCGCGCCCGACGCGGTTGACGACGACGACATAGACGCCGTTGGCAATCGCGTGCGCGCGTTGAATGGTCTGCCAGGCTTCGTGCTGCGCGTGGTTCATCTCCTCTTCTTCGCCGGGGAGCCAGCCGATGGCGGTCGGGTAGAAGATAAACTGCGCGCCCGAAAGCGCCGTCAGTCGCGCGGCTTCGGGAAACCACTGATCCCAGCAGACGAGCGTGCCGAGTTTTCCATAAGCCGTCTCGTGCGAGCTGAAGCCGAGGTCGCCGGGCGTGAAGTAGAACTTTTCGTAGTAGAGCGGATCGTCCGGGATGTGCATCTTGCGGTACTTGCCGGCGATCTCACCATCCGTGTCGAGCAGGACAGCCGTGTTGTGATACAAGCCGGCGGCGCGCTTCTCAAAGAGCGACGCGACGATGACGACGTTTAGCTCACGCGCTAACGCGCCGAGTCGCTCGGTCGAATCGCCCGGTATCGTCTCGGCGAGCTTGAACAGCTCGATGTCTTCGGTCTGGCAGAAATACTGCGAACGGAAAAGCTCTTGCAGGCAGACGACCTGCGCGCCCCGCTCAGCCGCCTCGCGCACGCGCGCCATCGCCTTCGACATGTTCGGCTCCGGCTCCGGCGCGCACGTCATCTGCACGAGTCCGACGCGCACGCTCTCACGTTCCTTCTTGTTCGCCATACGGCAGAGTATAGCAAACGTGAGCGGCAGCGTTCACCCCGCGCGCCATCCGGTGGGCGCAGCGCGGCTTTGGCGTTTGAGTTTCTTTCCCCTTCTGCTCTAAGCTGTCGCTTCCACGCGGCAGCTTGAGACGAATAAGGAGCAGCAGACATGACGCCGTTCGCACGCAGGGCAGTTCCATTTCTCGCGCTCGGCATCGCCTTCCTTGCCATCGGCTTATCTAGCAACCGCGCGTTCCTCTACATCGGGATCGTCTTCATTCTCATCGGCATCATTCGCAGTAGAGGCGCGCGCTGAAATTTCTTTGACGGAGGGCGGAAGCGAATCATGGCAAGCGCAGAGAGCAAAGTGAGAACGACACCGGACATACGCGCCATCACGCGGCTCGTGCCGCCGGACGGCAACCTCGTACAGGGTCAGTCGGAGCTGGCGATTGACCCGCAACTCGCGCGCGCCGCCGCCGGGATGATCGAAGCGAGCCAGAACCACTACAGCCCTGCCGAGGGCGCGGCGGAGCTGCGACGCGCCGTCGCAGAGAAGATCAGAATGTTCAACGGCGTCGAGGTTGACGCTGAAGCCAAACCGCTCGAACTCTTGATCACGCCCGGCGCGACGGGTGGTCTCATCGCCATCGCGCGCACGCATCTGGTGGGCGCCTCCGCGCTCGTCTTCGAGCCATTCTACCCATACCACCGGCGCATCATCGAAGAACTCGGCGGCAAGGCGGAAGCCTTCGCGCTCGAACGCGACTCGCTCACGTTCGACGGGGAAGAGTTGCGCGCGCGCTGTCGTGAATTAAAGAACCGCGCGGAGTTTCCCCTGCGCGCGATCATCGCCTGCACGCCCGTCAACCCGACGGGCAAGGTCTTCACGCGCGAAGAGTTGTCGGCGATCTCGGAGGTCTGTCAGGAACTTGATCTGATCTGCATCGCCGACGAGGTGTACGAGCACTACGTCATCGGCGAGCAGCCGCACACATCAATCGCTTCTTTGCCGGGAATGCGGGAGCGGACGATCACCTGCAACTCTTTCTCGAAGTCGTGGAACATCTCCGGCTGGCGGCTCGGCTACACTTTCGGCGACACGCAACTCGTCGCGCCGCTCTTTAACGCCCTCAACGTCTTCTATGTCTGCTCGCCCACGCCGCTCCAAAAAGGTCTCGCCGAAGTTTTAATGACCGACCCCGGCTACTACGCGCGGCTGCGCGAGAAGTTTGCCGCAAAACGCGCGCGCGCCGTCGAGGTTCTGGAGCATCTCGGTTTCGACATTTACGACTCCGGCTCGGCGTTCTACCTCTGGGCGCGCATCCCCGAAGGATACGGCGACGCCATGGCGCTCAACGAAAGGTTGATCGCGACCGCCGGCGTCGCCGCCGTGCCCGGCAGCGCCTTCACCGACAGCGACCTGTGGGACGACCGTATGCGCATCTGCATCGCGCGCGAGGACGAGGTGTTAGAGCGCGCGCTCGGCAAGTTGCAGACGGCGCTCGCGCGCTGACGTGTGCGCGCGAACTCGCGCCACTGCGACAGGCAACAGAGAGGGCGCGCCGGTGAGTCTTAAGTCACGTGCGCGCCCTTCGTTTTCAAACCGCACGAGGCGCGCGGCGCGTATTTCGGGGGCAGGCGGCGAAGGGAAGAGAATCCGGGGCGACGGAGCGCGAGCGACTTGTTAACAAAGAAACCGGGCGACATTTTTTCGAGTGAGGTCACGGACGAGCACACGTTCCTGACGCGCCGCAACTTCGTGCGTGCCGCAATCGTCGCCGCCAGCGCCACCACAACCGGATACGTCTATCGCCGCTTCGCGATCCCCGTGCCCGTACCTCAGCAAGTCGCGGCGCGAATCGAAGGCGTCAAGGCAGACGCCGCGCCGCCGCCGCCGAACGAGGCTGAGACGCCCTACGAGAAGATCACGAACTACAATAACTATTACGAGTTCACGACCGACAAAGAGGACGTGGCGCGCGTCGCGAAAAATTTTACCGTGCGACCGTGGACGGTCGCGGTCGAAGGGCTCGTGCAGAAGCCGAAAACTTTTGACATAGACGATCTCTTGAAGTTCGCGCAGGAGGAGAGAATCTATCGCTTCCGCTGCGTCGAGGGCTGGTCAATGGTCATCCCGTGGGTCGGCTTCCCGCTCGCAAAACTGTTGAGCGAGGTCGAGCCTTTGGGGAGCGCGAAGTATGTGGCGTTCGAGTCGGTCTTGCGCCCGCAGGAGATGCCCGGTCAACGCTCGCACACGCTCGACTTCCCTTACGTCGAAGGCTTGCGCTTAGATGAAGCGATGCACCCGCTCACGCTCCTCGCCACGGGCATCTACGGGAAACTGCTGCTGCCGCAAAACGGCGCGCCCGTCCGTCTGGTCGTGCCGTGGAAGTACGGCTTCAAGAGCGCGAAGGCGATTGTGAAGATTCGTTTGACTGATCAAGAGCCGCCGACGACGTGGAATCTCGCCGCGACGAACGAGTACGGCTTCTACTCGAACGTCAACCCGACCGTTAATCATCCGCGCTGGAGTCAGGCAACGGAGCGACGCATCGGCGAGTTCGGGCGGCGCGACACCTTGATGTTCAACGGCTACGCAGACCAGGTCGGGCAGCTCTACACCGGGATGGACTTGAGAAAGAATTTCTGAGGCGCACGCTCTGGTGAAGGCTGTGACACCCGACACAAATTTTAGCAAGCTCGTCCTCTTCACGAATGCCGTCGTGCCGCTCTCGCTGCTGGGCTGGGACGCCTACCACCATCATCTCGGCGCGAACCCCTTCGAGTTCGCCACGCGCTCGACCGGCGTGCTCACGCTCGTCTTCCTCTTCGCCACACTCTGCGTCACGCCGCTCAGGAAAGTGACGAAGGCGAACTGGCTCATCAAACTCCGACGGATGCTCGGTCTCTTCGCCTTCTTCTACGGCGCGCTGCACCTGCTGACCTACGTCTGGTTCGACAAAGTTTTCAACTTCGCAGAGATCGCGCGCGACACATGGCAGCGACGCTTCATCTTCGTCGGCATGGCGAGCTTCCTCATGTTGATCCCGCTCGCCATCACTTCGACCAATGCCATGGTTAAGCGGCTCGGCGGCAAGAATTGGGCGAAGCTCCACAAGCTGACTTACGTCGCGGCAGTCGGCGGCGTCATACACTACTGGATGATCGTCAAAGCGATCACCAACATCCAGATCGCCTTTGCCGCCGTGCTCGCCTTGCTCCTCGGCGCGCGCGTCGTGTTCTACTTCATGCGTCCGACCCCGAAGGCGAAGTTGCGCCCAGCGGCTCAGTAGCCATCACTTTCGTTTAACTCAGAGG
>JAVXVR010000276.1:0-5227 GCA_032230165.1 Acidobacteriota bacterium
TCGGACTGATGATAACGGATTCGTTGTGTTCCCCAGACGAACGATCTGGGCGGGGCTGTTACGAAGAATTGTTTTCCCGATCTGGGCGCAGGCGTTGACTCTGATGCACGGGAGCACCGGGATTCACGCATATGTGATGACGGTCGGAGGGGGCAGCCCGCGACTTTTAATTTGCAACCCTGAACAGACCTGCGTGCCGTTTGCCGGAAGGCTGTGAGCTAAATTCTCAGACAACATGGCTCGCACTAAAAAAGTTACAACGCCGCTGACAGAAGGCGCGCTCGAAGCATTCGCGCGCGTGGCTGACGAGGTGGCAGCGACGGCGAAGAAGCTGGAGAAGGCTCGGCTGCTCGGTGCGTACTTCCACACGCTCGCGGACGATGATCTCGTGCGCGCGGCGCGCTACTTCGCCGGTCACCAGTTCGCCTTGAATGACGCGCGCACGACGAACGTCGGCGGCGGGATGTTGCGCGACGCGATCTCGGAGGTCACTGGGTTAGACGTGGAGAACCTGCGACCGCGCTACGTGCGCCTCGGCGATTCGGGCGAGGTCGCGTTTGAAGCGTTCGAGGAATCGGGGCGCGGGCGTGTCGTCGCACCTAACTTCACGCTCGCCGAGACCGAAGAGTTGATCGAGCGTCTGAGCGAGACGCGCGGGACGAAGAACAAAAGAGACGTGCTTGTCGAAGCCCTTAAGCGCGCGACGCCGACGGAAGCGAAGTATCTCGTCAAGCTCCTCGTCGGCGACCTGCGCATTGGCTTGCAGGAGGGCTTGGTCGAAGACTCAATCGCGCGCGCCTTCGAGCGACCGCTCGCCGAAGTGGCGCGCGCCAACATGTTCGTCGGCGACATTGGCGAGGCGGCGTTGCGTGCGCGCCGGGGCGATCTCGCGAACGTCTCGATGCGCCTCTTCCACCCGATCAAGTTCATGCTCGCCACTGCCGCCGCAGACCTCTCGGACGTAGCGCGCACGATGCCCGCGGAGTTTTTCGTCGAGGACAAGTTCGACGGCATACGCGGGCAGGCGCATGTCTCAGAGGGGCGCGTCGCGCTCTACACGCGCACGCTCGACGAGGTGACACACCGCTTCCCCGAACTCCGCTCTCCGCTCGCCGCTCTTTCAAGCGACGCGATCCTCGACGGCGAGATACTGCCCGCACGCGGGAGCCAAATCTTGCCCTTCGCCGAGCTGCAAAAGCGTCTGGGGCGCAAGACCGTGGGCGATGATCTGCTCAGGGAAATCCCCGTCGTCTTCGTCGCCTACGATCTCTTGTATGCGGGCGGACGCGTGATGTTTGACGAGCCACTCAGCGAGCGTCGCCGCGTGCTCGAAAGTTTGATCGAGAAGATTGATGAGAATGCTGCTGACAAAAATGTGGGGACGCTGCGGCTCTCCGTGGCGAAGCGCGTCAGCGACGCAAGCGAGCTAGATACAGAGTTCGACGCGGCGCGTGCGCGCGGGAACGAAGGCTTGATGATCAAAGACCCGCGCTCGTCTTACAAGCCGGGCAAGCGCGGGCGCGAGTGGTTGAAATTGAAGCGCTCGCTCGCCACGCTCGATGTCGTCGTGACGGCGGTCGAGGTCGGGCACGGCAAGCGTCGCAATCTTTTGTCGGACTACACCTTCGCCGTGCGCCGCTCTGAAGAAGACCCGGAGCTTTTGAACGTCGGCAAGGCGTATTCGGGTCTGACAGACGCGGAGCTGGCGGAGTTGACCGAGTGGTTTCGCGCGCACACCTTGCAGGAGTTCGCGCACGGGCGCGTCCGCACGGTTGAGCCGAAAATAGTTTTGGAAGTGACCTTCGACCGCGTGCAGGAATCGAAGCGACACAAGAGCGGCTATGCCCTGCGCTTCCCGCGCATCCTGCGCCTGCGCGAAGACAAGTCGGCGGAAGAGATAGATACGCTCGAAGCCGTGCGCAAGCTCGCCGAGTCGGGATGATCATCCTTTGAGGAACTGCTCCCGCTCACAAGCCGCCTCTAATGAAAGACCGTGACGAGTCGCGCTGCGCCGCTCTTGCGCGACTTAGAGCCGCGCGGCGCGCGCCCGTCGCGTCTGCCATCTTCGCCGTCTTCTTTGCCGTCGCGTCCGCCGCGCCCGTGCCTCTCAGTACGCGCGCTCTCCTCTTGCTTGCGTCCGTCGCCGATCAACTCGCCGACCAGACCTTCGATGCCCGCGCCTGCGGCGTGCGACTCAGACTCGCTTGCGCGCCGCGTCTCGCTGCTCGACGCGCGTGAGTCGTCCGCCGCCACGGTCTCTCTCTGCGACGGCGCGCGCGGTGCGCCCGACCTGTTGCCATCTACGCGATCAGGCGCGGCCGTGCCCGCGCGCTCCTTCGTCTCGCCGCTCGTATTTGCCTGCGGCGCGTTCTCCGGCGTCGTCCTGTCTGTGCGGTAGGCGGTCGCCAACGCCGCGACGACAAGTGCGGCGACGGCGAGAGACGCGAGGACGAGCCACGGCGAACGGTTGATCCGCTCGGTCGCAGCGCCGCGTCGCCAGACGGAGCGCGCACCGTGTTCTGTCGGCGCTTCCGCGAGCGGCACGACCTGGTGCGCTGTGCGCGCCGCCTGCTCATCAAAATGCGGTTCGGTCAAGCCGCCTGCTTCGTTCGAGGACGTCTGAAAATCTTGCTCTTGTTCCATAAAATCACCGCCTTTCGGTCGCAAACAGTACGCGGGCACTGATCCTCTGGTGAGTGATGCAAATGGAGAGCCGGGGAAATTCTGGCGGCGCGTTCGGCACGAAAAAGTGGTGATTTGCGCCGCGAGAAATTCGACAGGCGCGGCGTCGCGTATGAGATTGATCTCAGAGTTGTCGCGGCGTCGCGCGGTAGATCGTGTGTGCGCCGACGCGCTCGACGGGCGTGAGCGTGTAGAAGCGTTCGAGGTTGGCGAGACTGAAGGGTTGATCGTCTGAGACGACGACGAAGTTGATTATCGGTTGCGGCGGTCTGTCAGAGTGTTCGAGCGCGGAGACATAGTCGGCGTAGCCGCGCTGCTCTGTGGCGATCTCTTCCGGCGTGACGGGGCGGAACTCGACGGCGAGGCGCGGGTTGGCGCGCTCCCAGCCGAAGATCGAAAACTGTATGAAGCCCTGATCGCGCCCCGAGGCGGCGAAGTCTGCGGGCGCGACCGCCGCGAAGTGTAGAAACTGAAAGACGCGCTCTCTACTCTCGGCGCGCGTGAGGCTCGCGAAGGCGAACATGTGCGGAGCCCAGACGACGGCGCAAGAAGTGTTCGCCGGGACGTGATCGACGCGGAAGTCGTCCGGGTTGAAGACGACGGGGAAGCGTTCGGATGGTTGTCGTTGAACGGAGCGCGCGAGTTCGTCGAGACGGCGCGTGACGGCGATCCATTCGTCGTGCCTCACGTTCTGCCGCGCGAAGCTGAGCGTCGTCTCTAATGCCTCGCCCGCGCCCCACAGCAGCGCGATGAGCGCGACCGGCATCCACAGCCTGTGCGGAACGAGTCGCCGCGCCGCGACTGCTTCAACCTGCGCGTCAACTTCATCAACACGCGCCGCGCCTTCGTCAACGCGCGCCGCGCCTTCGTCGTCATTCGTCGCGTGTTGTCCGTTGTTATGTCGCGCTCGTCCTTGCCATAGCAGCACACACGCGAGGGCGAGGGCTATCAGTGCGACGTAGTTGCCGACGTACTGTTCGTAGTGCATCGGCTGGAGCGAAAGCCCTGTGATGATCTGCTGGTTGAAGACGACTAGCACAGAGAGCGCGAGCGACGCGGTGAAGAGAGGCGCGCGCTCACGCCAGTTGATCTGACCGCGCCTCGCGCCGTAGGCGAGCAGGGCGAGCGCGACGAAGGCTGTGAGTTCGACGCCGCGCCAGAGGTCGGGCGCGCGCGTGTGCGTGAGCGCCTGCATCTCGTCGGTCGCGCTCGCGCGGTGCGAGACGAGGTAGAAGTAAGGCACGAGCGAGGCGGCGGCGACGGCGGCGAAGACGGCGAGTGATGTCGCGGCAGCGCGCCAACCTAGCGGGCGCGCGACGAGCCACGCGAGCCCGCAGCAGGCGGCGAGCGCGGCGGCTGCCGTCCAGTGGTAGAAGTAGGAATAGACGAGCGCGGCGAAGAGCGCGCCCGTGGCGAGCGAGAAGAGGTAACGCGCGCGCATCGTCTCACACGCGAGCGAGCGCCAGAGCGTGCCGCAGAAGAGAAAGAAGAAGACGAGCGGCACGCCCGGCACGTAGCGGCGCAGGAAGGGCAAAAAGACGTAGCCGCTGAAGCCGCCCAAGACGTTCACGATGAAGCCCTGACCGGAGACGAGTATGCCGAGGCACAGCACGACGAAGACCGAAGCGACGGCGGCGCGCTCGTCGCGCGTGATCGAGGCGACGAGCCAATAGACGGCGAGCGAGCAGCCGATGGCAGTGAGCGGCATGAGCAGGATGAAGACTGTGCGCGCGGAGAGTCCGAGCGCGCGTGCCGGGATTGATAAAAGGTAGGCGGGCAGGAACTGGATCGAGAAGAGCGATTCGGCGAGCGGCGCGCCCCGTTGGTCGTCAACGCCCGTGTATGGATCGCTGCGGCGCGGTCGTCCTTCGATGAGGGCGCTCAAGTAAGCGGCGTAGGCAGGCTCGTCGCTGTAGAAGTAAGCGTAAGCGCCTTGCCACTCGCGCCCGCGCGTGTAGCGCAGGTGCGCCTGCGGGATGAGCGCGACCGATGCCAACAGCGCGGCGGCGAGCGCGCCCCAACGCCAGCGGAAAGTTTTGTGCATAGGCGCGAGCGCGCAAAGCTCAGCGTTAAAGTTAAATCAGATTTTTGATGTGCCCGGTCAACGCTGCCCGCCCCTTGCGTTAAACGCGCCCGCACAAGCTACGCAAACTCTCGCGCGTTGACAAGCCCCGGACGGCGGGCGAAGATGCTGCGCGCTCCGAGCGAGTTGATCTTCTTATCAGTTGCGCGCAAAAAAAATCCGATGACAACTTCTGCCGCACGAAGCAACGCTGACGCGCAGGGCGCGACGCGTCTTGCCGCCGCCTCGGCGTCACTCTTAATCTTCGCCGCGCTCGTTGATTCGCAGGTCGTCGCGGCAATCGCGCCGCAGATCGCACAGGGGCTCGGCACGGCTTCCACGCGCGTGGCGGCGAGCGTGACGGTCTATTCGGTCGCGGCGGCGTGCATCGCGCTTCTGTTAGGGAGACGCGCGCGCAGGGTGAGACCCGCCGCGTGGCTGCCCGTCGCGGCGGGCGTCTTCGTCGCGGCGAATCTGCTCGCC